>NZ_JBYSXE010000032.1:0-47012 GCF_058781925.1 Sphingobium sp. FW306-1B-F04DB
CGAAACGCCCCATCTGCGCCCCCCATCATCGCAATGGAGATTAGCACATCAGCACGTTTTTACACAGTCTGGACCCAGAGCCGGACGTAGCTGCTCCCCTCCCTGAAAGGGAGGGGCTGGGGGTGGGTAGGCGCGCTTAGCGCGCCTCGCTATTCTGGCTGGATGCGTCGTATCCCGGCCCATATGACCACCAATGCCCGTGCGCTGCGCAACGGTCAGACGCTTGCGGAGCGGCGGCTGTGGCACCGCTTGTCGTGCTATCGGCCGCGATTTACACGGCAGTTGGTGGTTGGACCTTATATCATTGATATCGCATGCCGGACCGCGAAGCTGGCGATCGAGCTCGATGGCAGCCAGCATGTCGAGGCGGCCGGTCATGATGCCAACCGGACCGCCTTTCTGGAGGAGCATGGTTGGGTCGTGCTGCGCTTCTGGAATGGCGAGGTGCTTGAGAACCCCGAGGGCGTTGTCGAGGCGATCGTCAACAAGACCGCCGAGTGCCTCGGCGGAACCCACCCCCAACCCCTCCCTTCCAGGGAGGGGAGAAGGAAGGCTTGAACGTCCGCTCTCACTCCATAGCCGTCATTCGACCACATGGCGGTCACGCGCTCTGGCCTTCGCATCGGCCTTGCGCTAGTGCCCCGCGCGCAATGTCCGATCCCGCAACCATCCGTCGCCTCTATGGCCGCGCCAAGGGGCACAAGCTGCGTCAGGGCCAGGCGCAGCTGCTTGAAACGCTGCTGCCGCAGATCAGCGTCCCCGACGAAGGCCCCGTCACCGCCGAGGGGCTGTTCGGCCATGACCGGCCGCTGCATTTCGAGATCGGTTTCGGATCGGGCGAGCACCTTGCCTATCGCGCGGACCTGTTGCCCGACCACGGCTTCATTGGCTGCGAGCCCTTCGTCAACGGCGTGGTCGGCGCGCTACTCCATGTCCGCGACAGGCACCTGCCCAATGTCCGCCTCCACAATGGCGACGCACTGGACGTGCTCGAACGCCTGCCCGACCAGTCGCTGCGCTTCGTCTATCTGCTGCATCCCGATCCCTGGCCCAAGGCGCGCCATGCCAAGCGCCGCATGGTCAATCATGGGCCACTGGACCTGATCGCAAGGAAGCTGCAGATCGGCGGAGAGTTCCGGCTCGGCACCGACGACCCCACCTATTGCCGCTGGTCGATGATGATCATGAACCAGCGCCGCGACTTCCGCTGGCTCGCCGAGAGCCCCAAGGATTTCCTCACCCGCCCCGGCGGCTGGCCCGAAACGCGCTATGAGCGCAAGGCCCGGCAAAAGGGCCACGAGGTATGGTACTTCCGATATCAGCGCGTGACCGCCGAGTAGACAAAGGCGCCGCAGCGCTACGCTCTAGGCCGCTTCCCAAGGGAAACGGTCTGGTGGGCGGTGTGCCGGAACAGCAGCGACGTTAGCCGAATATGACGGCGTTGCCTGTTCCGAACACGCCGCCCACCACTTCCCGTCCCCGCTTGCCCGATCGCACGCGATTGCGCGATAATGCGCCATGCTCACGCTGCTCTACCGTCCGCTGGAATGGGATCGCGCAGCGCTTGTCGCGTTGGCGATCGCGCTGAGCGTCGCGCTCTACTGCCTTGCCTACAACCTGCTCGCGGGCGTGTCCGAATCCCTGCTCGATGGACTTGTCTGGGCGGGGGTGAACGTCGTTCCCTTCTACCTCGCATTCGAGCTGCTCAAGCGTGCGACGCGCGCGCATGAACGCATGCTCGCGCTTGCCGGTGCGATCGCGATATCGCTCGCGTTGCAGGGTGCAGCACACGGGCTTGATGCGCCCGGATTCGAACTCGTGCGTCGCCTGCCCGCCGCGCTCCTCGTCCTGACGCTGGCGCTGCTCGGGCCCGCGCTCGCGCTGCGGCTCGAACAGCACGCCCGGCCCGCCAGCGATCCCGACGCGCTGCCGCTGATGCCGCGCCAGATCGACTGGATCGCGGCGGCGGGCAACTATGTCGAGCTGCACGGCGCGGGGCGTATCATCCTCCACCGCGCCTCGCTCGCCTCGATCGAGCAGCGGCTGGCGCCGCACGGCTTCGTGCGTATCCATCGTGGCCGGCTGGTGGCCCGCCATGCGATCGCACGCTGCCGTCCCAACGATATCGTGCTGCGCGACGGTACGCTGCTCAGGACCGGCGCACGCTATCGCGCGACCTTGTCCGCCGGGCTTTAGAAGTTTCGTCCCTTCGTCCCATCACGCTGGCCCGCTTCCGGCCTGCGTCGCATCTGAGCCTTTCCCACTGTTGAGACAGGGAGATGAGGTCAATGCTCCGTGCAAGGTATCTGCAATCATTGATACTGACCGCGCTTACATGCGCTCTCACGCTGCCCGCCGCCGCCCGCGAAGCGGTGATGACGGGCGACCTGCCGCGCAAGCAGCCCGCACCGCTCGAGAACACGCCCGGGCTCGAAACCGAATATGGCGTCGTCACCATGCCCGATGGCGTGCGGCTGCGCAGCATCGTCACGCGGCCCGAGGGGACACAGGCGCCACTGCCAGCGCTGTTCCTCGCGCAATGGGTGTCGTGCGGCAGCATCGAATTCCGCCCCGATCGCCCCGATACGCTGCGTGACCTCGCACAGCGTTCGGGCCTTGCGTTGATCCGCGTCGAGCGCGCGGGGACCGGCGACAGCGAGGGACCAGCCTGTTCAGCGCTCGATTATGATACCGAGGTCGCACATTACCGCGCGGCGCTCGACCAGCTCGCGCGCCACCGCTGGATCGATCCCGGCCGCATCGTGATCTACGGCTCGAGCCTCGGCTCGACCACCGCTCCGCTGATCGCACAGGGCCGCCGTGTCGCCGGGATACTGGTGCAGGGCGGCGGTGCGCTCACCTATCTCGAACGCATGATCCAGTTCGACCGGATCAACCTCGAACGCAGCGGCAACGTGCTGCCCGAGCGGATACATCCGGAGATGGTGAAGCGCATCGCCTTCCAGCAGCATTATCTGATCGGTCGCAAGACACCCGCAGTCATCGCCGCCCAGCACCCCGAGTTCGCGGGCGTCTGGGAGAGCCTGTTGGGGACCGAGCCGGGTTCGCACTATGGCCGCCCCTTCGCCTGGCACTGGCAGGCGGCGCAGAAGAACTTTCTCGGCGCGTGGACACGCATCGAGGCGCCGGCGATGGTCGTCTATGGCGAGCATGACCAGTATGAGACACGGCACGGCCACCGGCTGATCGTCGACACGCTCAATTCGCTCAGGCCCGGCAGCGCGACCTGGCTCGAGATCGCGGGCGGCAGCCACGATCTCGAAATCTTCCCCGACGCGATTGCGGCCTATCGTGATGAGGGCGGCCGCCGCGCGCCCGAGCTGTTCACCGAGCCCGTGATCGCGTGGCTCAAGCGCGTGACGGCAGCGCGATAGCGGTCAGGGCAGCGCCGCGATGGCGCGCGAGCCGGGTTCGCAAAGCGCCCTGTCCGCCGTCGTGGCGGAGCGCGCAGGTGGGGCATAGGCCGGGACCTCGAACGGCTGTCCCAGCGCCTTCGCCGCGAACAGCCCCGGCGCATAGCCCGCGCAGCGCGCATAGAGGTCGAGCAGCCGCGGCGGCGTGTCATAGCCTTCGTAGGAGAGGCGGAAGGTGCCCCAGTGGATCGGGAGTCCGTAAGACGCGCCGAGCCCGGTGAAGACATTCACGGCCTGCTCGGGCCCGATATGGCTTCCCGTCCCCATCTGCCCGGGCTCGAAGCGGAAGGCGCCGATCGGCAGGATCGCGAGCCGCACCGGGCCCAGCTTTGCCGCCTCCGCGGGCCAGCGCATGTCACCCGGTCCCGTGTCGCCCGCGAAGAAGATATTGCCGCCCGATGTGGTGACCGTGAAGCTCGACCACAGCGCGCGGTTGCGGTCGGTGCCCCAGCGCGATCCCCAGTGATGGTTGCGCGTCACGACGACATCGATCCCGGGCTTGACGGGTACCCGCGTACCCCAGTCGACCGCCTTCGCCACCGCGCCGCCCTGGGCGATCACGCTGTCATTGCCGAGGCTGGTGACGATGAGCGGCTTGTCGCGCTCCCAGAGCCTCCGGAGCGTCGGCAGGTCCATGTGATCGTAATGATTGTGGCTGACCACGACGACATCGATCTTCGGCAAATCGTCGAAGCGGATGCCGGGCGCGGCCACGCGCCGCGGCCCCGCGATATTGAAGGGGCCCGCGACGTCGCTCCACACGGGGTCGGTCAGGATATTGAGCCCCTGCGTCTGCACGAGCACCGTCGCATGGCCGACCCAGGTCGCCACCATGCGATCACCCTCGACGCGTGCAGCGGGCTTCGATGGCGTGACCGCTACCTTGGCGGGCCATTCGGGCCGGCCGTCATTGCCGAGGATCCAGCCCGCGATAAATGCCCCACGGCTGCCGCCTCCCGAAACGCGGTCCGTGTCCTCCCCGTCGGGATTGAAGAAGCGGTGGCCGTCATAGTGGTCGCTCTCGGGGCCCCGGTAATAGATCCGGTCGGTAAACCGCGGAACCAGCACGATCGCCAGGCACAGCGCGACCAGGACGAAGAGCAGGGTGACGCTGATCCATTTGAGCGGTCTTGATACGATACGCGGCATCCCGCCCCCTGCTGGCCAGTTTTCCGGAGAGATAGGTAATCCCGCCGCGATCGCAACCGCTTGCGCGATGCGGTTTGACAGGCCGTGCGCCGATTGCTTCAGAGACCGGATGAGTGACATCTTCCGCGCCCTCGCCGACGAGAGCCGCCGCCAGCTGCTCGACAAACTGTGCGACCGCAACGGCCAGACCCTCACCCAGCTCTGCGACGGGCTCGCCATGTCACGCCAGGCGGTGTCCAAGCACCTGACGATCCTGCAGGACGCAAACCTCATCGCGGTGCGCCGCAGCGGCCGCGAAAAGCTGCATTTCCTCAACCCGGTGCCGCTGGCGCAGATCGTCCGCCGCTGGATCGGCAAGTTCGAGGATGTCCGGCTGCTCGAGCTCGCCGATCATCCCGCCGTGCGCCGCCGGCCCCCGGCCTCCGCCGAGGCCGTGACCCCATAAGCCGACGGCTCAGCTGACCGCCGGCGCCGGCTCGTCCGTGACCAGCGTGAAGCCGGGCACCGCGCGCGTCTCGCGGTACTGGCCATGATACATGTCCATATAGACCTCGACCGCAGCGGCCTCTCCGCAGCGAACGACGTAGATGTCGACGATGTTGCGGAATACGCCCATTCCCGCATTGCCCGCGCGTTCGAATTTGGGCGCATTGCCATCGCTGCAGCGCAGCCGTGCCAGATACGCGTGCTCGCCCGGCGGGCCATTGACACGCACCGGGTTCTCCTTCGAGCCGAGCGGATGCGCGTCGGCTTTCTCTACGGCCTTGGCGAGCTTCTTGCCGGACAGGCCGCCCATGCCCATCGCACGCATCATTGCGCCGTAATCGGGCTCGTCGCTCTGCGCCGCAACGGCCGGCTGAACCACCAGCACCAGCGCCCCGAACCCCGCTAGGAGAAATCTGCCTGCCCCCATTTAACCCCCTCCAACACCCCGTGTTTTCCGGATCCTATACCGCCTGACGAGCCGCGCAAGGCAGCTTTATCTCAGCCATGTGCGGCCTGCCCCTGGCCCTTCGGCGCATCGATCAGCAGCAGCGCGCACAGACCCGCCGCCACGCCCGACACACCTGCCGCCAGCGCCGCCCCATGAAACGCGCTCATCGACACCGCCGCGCCGCCATCGGTCAGCACCAGCCCGATCAGGGCGGTGGCGACGAGCCCGCCGACGCGCGCCGTGGCATTGTTCACTCCCGACGCCGCGCCCGCATGATCCGCATCGACCGCGGCCATCACCGTGGTGGTGAGCGGTGCGACGCTCACCGTCATGCCGATCCCGACCAGCGCCATCGCGGGGAGGATGTGGCGCCAGTAATCGATCTCCCCGACGGGCAGCAGCGCGAGCAGCGCAAAGCCCAGCCCGGCAATGACCGGCCCGGTCACGAGCGGCAATTTTGCACCGATTTTCTCGGCGATCCGCCCCATCGGCCGTGAGCCGAGCCCCATCGCGATCGGCAGCGGCAGGATCGCCGCGCCCGCGGCGGTCGCAGGCCAGCCGCGCGCGATGAGCAGATAGGGCACGAGCAGCATGACGCCGCTCAGCCCCGCATAAAGCAGGAAGGTCAGCAGCGTGACGCCGGTGAAGGTGCGCGTGCCGAAGAGCGCGAGCGGCATCATCGCGGTCTTGCCGCGCCTGGCCTCGACGACGAGGAACAGGATCGATGCCGCCATGCCCACGGCCAGCGCGGGCCATGCGCTCGCGTTGCCGCCCTGCGAGAGGCCGGTCAGTCCCCAGGTGAGCCCCGCCAGCCCTGTGGTCGCGAGCGCTGCCCCGGCCCAGTCGGGAGCGCCGGCGCGCGCGGTGTCGTCTCCGCCTTCATGGATATGCCGGAGCCCAAGCCAGAACGCCGCCGCGCCGAAGGGGAGGATCAGCAAGAAGATGGCGCGCCAGCCGACCGCGTCGACGAGCCAGCCGCCGATGACTGGCCCGAGCGCCCCCGTCGCTGCACCCGCGGCTGCCCATGTTCCGATCGCACGCCCGCGCGCCTCTCCCGCAAAGCTCGCGCCGAGGATCGCAAGACTTGCGGGCACGAGCAATGCGGCGCCGATGCCCTGCGCCGCGCGGGCGGCGACGAGCGTCGCGATGTCGGGCGCGACCATGCAGCCGATCGAGGCGAGCATGAACACCACCAGTCCCGCGAGGAACACGCGCCGCCGCCCAAGCCGGTCGGCCAGCGCCCCGCCCAGTAGCACCAGCGCTGCGAGCGGCAGCATGTAGCCGTTGACGATCCACTGGACCCCCGCCGAGCCGCCCCCGAGATCGGCCGCCATCGCGGGCAGCGCCACCGTCACCACAGATCCGTCGATAAAGGCCAGGCTCGATCCCAGCACCGTGGCCCAGAGCGTTCCTGCCCCGGCGGTTTCCGCCGCCCGTTCGGCACAAGGTCGCGCCTCGATCGCGGCGATGTCGCACGGTCCCTGCGCGGCGTTCGTGGCACCGCGGCGATGATGTTGCGGCGATGCGCGATCGGCCTGCATGCCCAAAGGCTAGATGCCCAAGTGCCGCGCGGCAAGCCGCGTCAGCGCTCCCACCATTCCCAATCGGCGGAGTGCCGAACTCACACGCCCTCGAGCAGCTTTTCCCTGCGGATCTTTTCCTGCCAGACGAGCGGCGCGAGGTGGTGGACGCTCTGCCCCTCGGCATCGACCGCGACGGTGACGGGCATGTCCTGCACCTCGAACTCGTAGATCGCCTCCATGCCGAGGTCCTCGAAGCCGACGACCTTCGATCCCTTGATCGCCTTGGCGACGAGATAGGCGGCGCCACCCACGGCCATCAGATAGGCGCTCTTGTGATCCTTGATCGCCTCGATCGCCATGGGGCCGCGCTCGGCCTTGCCGACCATCGCGAGCAGCCCCTGTTCGAGCATCATGCGCGTGAACTTGTCCATGCGCGTCGCGGTCGTCGGGCCGGCGGGGCCGACCACTTCCTCGCCCACCGGATCGACGGGGCCGACATAATAGATCACGCGGCCGCGGAACTCGACGGGGAGCTGTTCGCCCGCCTCGAGCATGTCCTTGATCCGCTTGTGCGCGGCGTCGCGGCCGGTGAGCATCTTGCCGTTGAGGAGCAGGCGGTCGCCATGTTTCCAGCTCTGCACCACTTCCGGCGTCAGCGTGTCGAGATCGACGCGGATCGCGGCCTTGTCGGGGGTCCAGTTGACGTCGGGCCATTCGGACAGGTTGGGCTGCTCCAGATAAGCAGGGCCGCTGCCGTCCAGCGTGAAATGCGCGTGGCGCGTCGCGGCGCAATTGGGGATCATCGCGACGGGCTTGCCCGCGGCATGGCAGGGCGCGTCGAGGATCTTGACGTCGAGGATGGTCGAAAGTCCGCCCAGCCCCTGCGCGCCGATGCCGAGCGCGTTGACCTTGTCGAAGATCTCGATGCGCATCGCCTCGATATCGTTCTGCGGTCCGCGCTGCTTCAATTGCCCCATGTCGATCGGGTCCATCAGTGCCTTCTTGGCCAGCAGCACGCAATGTTCCGCGGTGCCGCCGATGCCGATGCCGAGCATGCCGGGCGGGCACCAGCCCGCGCCCATTTGCGGGATCATCTCGAGCACCCAGTCGACGATCGAATCGCTGGGGTTCATCATCTTGAACTTGGACTTGTTCTCGCTGCCGCCGCCCTTGGCCGCGACATCGATGCTGACCTTCGATCCCGGCACCATTTCGACGTGCAGGACGCTGGGGGTATTGTCCCTGGTGTTGCGGCGGGTGAAGGCGGGATCGGCGAGGACCGAGGCGCGCAGCTTGTTCTCCGGGTGGAGATAGGCGCGGCGCACGCCTTCATCGACGATCGCCTGAAGCGACCGGTCGGTGTTGTCGAGCCGGCAGTCCATGCCCCATTTGACGAAGACGTTGATGATGCCGGTGTCCTGGCAGATCGGGCGGTGCCCCTCGGCGCACATCCGGCTGTTGGTCAGGATCTGCGCGATCGCATCCTTGGCCGCCGGGCTCTTCTCGGCCTTATAGGCCTCGCCCAGCGCGCGGATATAATCCATCGGGTGATAGTAGCTGATGAACTGGAGCGCGTCGGCCACGCTCTCGATAAGGTCGGCTTCCCGGATGATCGTCGTCACTATTTGGCGTCCCGCTTGGTCGGAGTCGCGCGCGGCCTTAAACCACTTTCGGCGCAAGCGGGAGGGGGTCAGCGGGCTATCGCGCGGCGGCGTTCAAGGCTTTCGGGCGGCCAGACGGCCTTAAGGTCGTAATATTCCTCGAATTGGGGAACATCCTCGGGAAGCCTGACCCATGGCTGTTTCGAGCGCGTATAGATGTGCACGTCGGGCGAAAGCGCAGACGGATCGTCGAGCGTCCCCACCCGCACGAAACGCAGCCAGCCGCGCCGGCCATAGTCGCTCCACAGCGCGGTCTGGCAGGCCGGACAACGATAGATATCATGCGGGCGTCCGCTGTCGGTCGGCACCTCGACCGGCTCAGGCGCACCCGACAGCAGCGTCATCCGGTCGCCCTCGATCAGCGCGTTAAGCACGAACGCGCTCCCCGTCTGCCGCTGGCAGTCGAGGCAGTGGCAGCAATGCACGATCAGCGGCGCACTCTCGATGCGGTAACGTACCGCGCCGCACGCGCAGCCGCCCTCGCTCATGCCACCGCTTTCAGATTGCGTGCGAATGCCGCTATCCCCGCCTCCATCAGCGGCTCGACCATCGCGGCAGCATGGTCGGGCAGGACATCGCAGGTCCAGATCATCACGCCGCCTCCATCGCCGTTGTCGCGTATCTGGAAGCTCGCATTGTGATGCGCGAAGGGTCCGTCGACGACCGCATAGGCGATGCGCCGCCGCCCCTCGTCTATGCCCACCAGACGCTCGCGCACGACCATGCCATTCGCGAAGGTCACCGTCCGCACATCCTCGTCGAGCACGCAATCGGTCAGCACCCCCGCAAAGGCGCGGTGCGCATTTTCGAAGTCGCACGCCGCCTGCCATGCGGCCCAGCCGTCGGGCACATGCACTTCCCTCGTGATCGAAGCCATTCTCGCCTCCTCTTGTTGCAATCGCGCACGCCTGCGCGCACCTCATGGATCTAGCCCAGGCGGGTTCACCCGCGCTTGGGGAAAAGGGCAGGCCGATGCCAGTCAACGCTTCCTCGCTGCATTCCGTCCCGCGCACGCGGACGCTTGCGGCCGGCCCAGGCTGGATCGTCGACGACGTGGTCTGCACCGCCGGCCCCGGCGACCGGGCGTTCGAGGAACGCCATGGCTGGACGAGCATCGCCGCGGTCGTCGATGGCCAGTTCCTCTACCGCGCCGCGCAGGGCAGCGCGCTGATGGCGCCGGGGGCACTGCTGCTCGGCAATCACGGCACCTGCTTCGAATGCGGTCATCAGCACTCTGCGGGCGATCGCTGCATCGCCTTTCGCTTCGCGCCCGAACTGGTCGAGGAGGTCGTCGCCGACATGGCGGATGTCCGGGCGACGCACTTCGCGCGAGCCGCCATCCCGCCGGTCGACCAGCTCGTCCCGCTGTTCCACGCGCTTCATGATCTCACAGGCGCGCCCGATCCGCTCCACGCAGAACAGGCCGCGCTGACCGTTCTCTCCACCGCAATCGCGCTCGACACAGACACGCGGGACCCCGCGCCCGATGCCCGCGATATCGCGGCCGCTGCCGAAGCGGCGCGCATCATCCGCACCGACTTCGTCGAGCCCCTGTCTATCGCGGCGCTTGCCGAGGCGACGGGGACGACGCGCCGCCGCCTTTCGCGCGCCTTTCGCCGTGCGATCGGCGTCACGCCGTATCACTATATACTCAACCGCCGGCTCGATGCCGCAGCGGCGCGCCTGCGCGATACCGATGCCAATGTGCTCGACATCGCGCTCGATACGGGTTTCGGCGATCTCTCCGAATTCACCCGCCGCTTCCGCGCGCGCTTCGGCCTGCCGCCCGCCGCGTGGCGCAAGCGGGTACGTCGCTAGGGCTCAATCGGCGAAGGGAAACATATGCCAATAGGGCCGCGCCTCGGCACGTACGCGCGCAATCGTCGGCCGCCCCTCCAGTCGCGCGAGATAGGTCGCGACCTTGGGGAAGCGTCCCGCCAGCGGATGCACCTTGTTCGCGTAGAACAGCGAGGGTGACGCCGCGCAATCGGCCAGCGTGAAATCCGCGCCCGCCGCCCATTGATCGCCGATCTCGCCCTCCAGCCAGCCATAGGCCTTGTCGAGCTTCTGCCGCGCCTGCTCGACAGTGAAATCGTCGTGCCCGCCGTCGGGACGGATGCGATCGAACACGATCGCCTGCATCGGCGTCATCACGAAATTGTCGAAGAAGCGGTCGAGAAAGCGAACATTGAGCGCCGCGTCGGGATCGGCGGGGATCAGCCCGCCGCCATTCTGCCGGTCGACATATTCGATGACGATGCTGGATTCGCGCACCACCCGGTCGCCGTCGGTCAGCACGGGCATGTGCTCCATCGGCCAGAGTTTCGCGAATTCCTCGCCTGTCGCCGGGTCATCGAACGCAACCACGCGCCAGCCAAAGTCCACCTCATGCTCGTAGAGCGCGATCAGCGCCTTCTGGCAGTAGGACGAAAGCGGGTGCCCGTAGAATGTCTTCGTCACGATTGGCCTCTCCCTTGTTGCGGCTTCGCGGGCGTCTCCCCCGGCGCGAGCCCGAAGAACACTTCGACCGAACGGATCATGCCGTCCGCGAAGGTGAAATACTCGGTGTTGCGGAAAGCATTGCCCGCCCTCGAGCGCCCTTCATAGAAAACGAAGCATCCGGCGCTCGCCGGCTGCACCTCGATCAGGTCGAGCCGTTCAAAGGTCCCCGCATTGGGCCAGCAACGCTCGAAATATGTCATGCGGTCGATGTGATCATCATAGGGGCTCGTGAAGGTGAAATCGGGATGCAGCAGCGCCTCGATCCTCGCGCGGTCCGCGGTCATGTAGCATTCGAAGCTCGCGCGGACCTTCGCCGCCATGTCTTCCGGCCGCATCACGCCTCTCCTCAACGCCTGCGCGCATAACGCATCATCATCGCGCCGGTATCGAACTGGCGGCTCCCGATCAGTTCGAGTTCCTGCCGCGCGTGCTTCAGCTCGAACATGCGGCGCCCCCCACCCCATAGCACGGGCAGGATCATGATCATGATCTCGTCGACGACCTCTGCCGCAATCAGCGCGCTCGACAGATTGGCGCCACCGAATGCGAAGATATCGCCGTCGACGTCCTGCTTCAGCTTCGCGATCGTCGACGGGATATCGCGCGCGATCATGCCGTTCCAGCCCGGATCGCCCATCGCCGTGCGCGAGAACATAGTCTTGGGCAGCGCGTTCATCGTGCCGGCATAGGATATGCCCGCCGCCGGGCTCCCGGGATCGGTCTCCGCCGCGCTCCAGAAGTCGCGGTTGAACTCGAAATTGACGCGCCCATAGACGAGGTGGCGCGCGCGTTCGAGCGCATGCCCCGACCAGTTCCTGTCCAGATCGTCGGACCATGCCGGCCCCTCGAAGCCGCTTTCGGGCTCGATATAGCCGTCAAGGCTGGTGAACACCGAAACGACAAGCTTTCCCATGAAACCTCTCCTCGTTCATAACCGCTTGCGATTCACAACCAGTTGCGGAGTAACCAGACTGATTTTATATTGCAAGCAGTTTTGGGCGCGGAGACGATTTTGAGCGATGATCTGCGGTCGGGGTGCCCGATCAATCTGACGCTGGAGGTGCTGGGCGACCGCTGGAGCCTGATCATCATCCGCGACCTGATGTTCGGCAATCGCCGCCATTTCCGCGAACTGCTGGGTCGTTCGGAGGAAGGCATCGCCTCCAACATCCTCGCCGATCGGCTGAAGAAGCTGGTCGACAAGGGGCTCGTTACGCGCGCGGACGATCCCAGCCACAAGCAAAAGGCGATCTACAGCCTCAGCGAAAAGGCGATCCAGCTCGTCCCCCTGATCGCGCATATGGGCGCTTGGGGCCGTCGCCATATGCCCGTGACCGAGGAACTCTCGATCCGCGCGCAACTGCTCGAGGAAGGCGGGCCAGCACTGTGGGACGCCTTCATGGACGAGCTCCGCGCGATCCATCTCGGCGCGCCAAGACCCGAACGCTCGGTCTTTGCCGAACTTCAGGCCGCCTATGAGGCAGCCTGCGCCCGCTAGCGCAACCGGAAGGCTGGCGGCCGCCAGTCCGTCATGCAGCCTGTGTCGAGCGCAGTCGTTGTCCCCGCCCGGAAAAAGGCGTGACGGATACGGAAGATGCACGCATTCTCCTCGGTGTGGCCGGCGCCTGCCACAACGAGGTGGACGGAATTGGGCAGCGTCTTGCGCAGTTCTTCCGCCCATGGCGGCGGTGCCACCGGATCGGTATCGCCGCTGACGAGCAGGGCGGGAACGTCGGATCGGAACGCCGCCGCATAATCGTCGGGCAGGTCCGTTTTCGGCCAGAGCACGCAGGCGCCCATTTGCGCGTCGATCCGGAAGGTGCGGAGAAAGCTGCCCCGTCCCGCAGGGGCCACTTCTTCAGGCCGGATGCGGTTGACGAACTCGTTGCAGGTGACGGAAAAGGCGACCCCCGATCTCACTGCGCCATAGAAGTTGCGGGCGGAGCGCACCGCCACATCGGCGAATGCGCTGAAGTCTCCCGCGGCGGCCTGCGCGATCAGATAGGGAATCTGGCGGGCCTGTGAGGATCGGTACAGGAAAACGCGCAACGCATCGACAAACGCTGCGTCCGTGAGACGGACCTCGCTCCGCACGCCCGTATCCGGGTGGCGCGCTCTGGTGCTGATTGGCCCCTGTCGCACCCGGCCGAGCACTGCCGCGAAATCGTCGCGCAGCCGCGGATAGGCGGCGGCGCACGCGGCATCGCGCGTGCATTGATCGAAAAGCCGATCGAGAGCCTGTTGCCCGTCCCGCGGCATGTAGAGCGGGGTGCGGTTGGCCATGGGGACCGGGCTCAACAGATAGGCGGCACGAACATGGTCGCCATGCCGGCGGATATACTGTTGTGCAGCATAGGTTCCGAAGGAGCCGGCGATGAGATTGATCCGCGTGTAGCCGAGCGCGCGACGAACCTCGTCCAGATCCGCAATCCACGCGGCCGTGTGATACTGGCTGAGGTCGAAGCGCGGGGCGAGTGCGTCGCGGCACGCGCGGACGGTCGGCAGATCGAACGGCCCCTTGAGATAGCCTTCGAGATTCTCGTCCGATCCGGGCGAAGCGCAGCCGAGGAAATGGCCTTCGCCCGTACCCCGCTGATCGATGAGGATGATGTCCATATCCTCCCGTTCGGGTGCGTCCGCAAACAGATCGGCCAGCTCGGAAGCGGTTTCGCCGGGCCCGCCTGCGAGATAGAAGATCGGGCCGAGCGCGGCATTTTGTCGCCGGGCGGGAAGAAGAATCACCTTGAGCGGGAGCATGCGACCGCGAAGCGTCCTGCGATTTTCAAAGACGCGATAAATCCCGCACCGAACCGGTTCGTCGATGCCCTCGATCCGGCATGGTTCGAGAGCGATGGCCGATTGCCTTTCCCGCGCAACGGCATCGGCAGCCGGGCCGGGGATGGGCAATCCCCATGCCAGCAGGGCACCAACCACTGCCATCGCGCGCACGGTCCAGCCCAACCTCAATTCTCCTTTGGCTAGATGCCCAGTGCCCCCTTCGGCACATGCGTGATCCGGCACGCAAGATCCGCCTCGCCCGACGCAACGACGAAGTGATCGCCCGCGTCCACAATTCCCGTGGTGAACACCACCCCGTCCAGATAGCGCTGATGCGCGATCGGATCGGTCAGCGCGGGTGCGGGTTCGAGCAGCGGGCCCTCCCCCTCCGCCACGATCCGGCTCGGGTCGTCGCGGTGGAGCAGCGTCCAGAAGGTGCGGTAGATGCCGACGCTCCCGCCCGGCCCGACGCGATGCCATAGCGTCAACCAGCCCCGCTCGGTCAGCACGGGCGGCGCCCCACCGCCGATCCGCTCGGTGCCCGCGCGCGACCGGATGCCCGGCCGGTCGACCGGTTTCCAGTGCAGGCAGTCGGGCGAGGTGGCAAGGTTGATCGAGGGCCCCGGCAGCCATTCGCTCCCCGGCGGCCACGCGAACCAGACATCGCCCAGCGGCCGCGTCTGCGCCCAGTATTGGCCGCCCACCAGCCCCTCGAAGATCAGCATATCCTTGTTCTGGTGGTCGAGCACCAGCCCCTCGCAGCGCCAGTCGCGTGCGTCGGCCGAACTGTAGAGCGTCGTTCCCAGCCGTTCGGGGCTGACGCTGCAGGTCGTCATCCACCAGCGATCGCCGACGCGGCTGATCCGCGGATCCTCGATGCCGTAGCATTGCGACGGGGCTGCGGGGGCGATCGCGCCGTCATAATGTACCGCCACCACCGAAAGTCCGTCGGGTGCGAGTTCGACGGGCAGCAACCAGGAAAGCGAGGTCAGCGCCAGCACGCGCCAACCGGTGCCGGGCAGGTCGAAAGTGCGCGGATCGGCGCCACGGGCATATTCGGCGGGCCATTGATCCAGCACATAGCCACCCTCGCGCCACCGGATCGCGTGCACATGCCCGCCGCTCACCGGTTCGCGCAAAGCCTCCGCAACGCGCACCATCATCAGCAGATTGCCGCCCGGCAGCCGCGTCAGCCCCGGGTTGAACGCGCCCAGCACATGGGTCTCGGCATCCAACGCCCCCGCAAGCGGCGAGCGCGACAGGTCGACATCATCAGGGGTGAATACCAGCCGGTCGACGGCAAAGCGGGTCATGCCGGAACGCTCCTCAGTCTCTCGTCGGTTGCCGGGGCGCGGTTCGCCCGTCGACCCCAACGCCTCCACCCTTCATTCTTTCCGCGGGCAGGCCACTGGGGAGCATGACGTGACCCTCCATGATCGCGAGCGGACCGCGCTGCCGCTCCCCTCATTCGTACCCGAATGAGCGCGCTTTCCGCGCGAATCCCCGAAACTCGTGTCAACACCCTAAAGCCGCCCGAAATTTTTTTCGCGCGCATCTTCGCCCCTTGCCTTTTCGGGAGCCAAGGAAACTCGGTGCGTCGCTCGACACGCTGCCACGAAGCGAGTCATTTTGGCGGCGAATTGAGTCTCGGAACCGTCATTTACCGTCTTGCATCACGCTGCCGATGAGGCACTATAGATGGTGTTGAGGCAGGGGGCCAAACGCAAGCACTGGTAGATCGTTAACGCGATGCGGTTCGCGTGGGGGTCGGCTCGTCCTTGTGGAAAGCGGGGAAAACCCCATATTGGCCAAGCCCTGCCCGCCGAAAAATGCTAGTCGGAGGCAACGCCCTCCGAGTCGAACGTATCGAGAACGGGGAACGCGTGTCATGGACTTCAGAGAGACTCAGGAAGCGAGCAACAGCGACGTGTCAGCCACCGTTACAGAAGCGCCCGCCAAGCCTGCCCCGAGCAAGGCCGAGGGGAACGCCAGGAAAGCCGAAGCCAAGCCCGAGCTGCTGGATTCGAAGAGCATCGCGCCGCAGCCCTATGCGCTCGACGTCGATCACGGCCGCGACGAGCTGCTGACCGATTTCGGCAAGGAAACGCTGAAGGACCGCTACCTGCTGCCCGGCGAGAGCTATCAGGACCTCTTCGTCCGCGTCGCCTCGGCCTATGCAGACGACGCGGCGCACGCGCAGCGCGTCTACGACTATATCTCGAAGCTGTGGTTCATGCCCGCCACGCCCGTTCTGTCGAACGGCGGCACGGGCCGCGGCCTGCCGATCTCGTGCTACCTGAACTCGGTGGACGACAGCCTCAACGGCATCGTCGACACCTGGAACGAGAATGTCTGGCTCGCCTCGCGCGGCGGCGGCATCGGTACCTATTGGGGTTCGGTGCGCGGCATCGGCGAACCCGTCGGCCTCAACGGCAAGACCTCGGGCATCATCCCTTTCGTCCGCGTGATGGACAGCCTGACGCTCGCGATTTCGCAGGGCAGCCTGCGCCGCGGTTCGGCCGCCTGCTATCTCGACATCTCGCACCCCGAGATCGAGGAGTTCCTCGAGATCCGCAAGCCTTCGGGCGACTTCAACCGCAAGGCGCTCAATCTCCACCACGGCGTCCTGCTCACCGACGCCTTCATGGAGGCGGTGCGCGACGGCGCCGAATGGGAGCTGAAGAGCCCCAAGGACGGCAGCGTCCGCGGCAAGGTCGATGCGCGCGCGCTCTTCCAGAAGCTCGTCGAGACGCGCCTTGCGACGGGCGAACCCTATATCGTCTTCTCGGACACCGTGAACCGCGCGATGCCCAAGCATCACCGCGATCTCGGCCTCAAGGTCTCGACCTCGAACCTCTGTTCGGAAATCACGCTCCCCACGGGCCGCGACCATCTGGGCAAGGACCGCACCGCGGTCTGCTGCCTCTCCTCGCTCAACCTCGAGACGTGGGACGAGTGGAACGGCGACAGGCAGTTCATCGAGGACGTGATGCGCTTCCTCGACAACGTGCTCACCGACTATATCGCCCGCGCCCCCGACGAGATGGCGCGCGCCAAGTACAGCGCCGAGCGCGAGCGTTCGGTCGGCCTCGGCGTGATGGGCTTCCACAGCTTCCTCCAGGCGCGCGGCCTGCCCTTCGAGGGCGCGATGGCCAAGAGCTGGAACCTCAGGATGTTCAAGCACATCTCGGCCGGGGTCTCCGAAGCGTCGATGATGCTCGCCAAGGAACGCGGCCCCTGCCCCGACGCGGCCGACATGGGCGTGATGGAGCGCTTCAGCTGCAAGATGGCGATCGCGCCCACCGCATCGATCTCGATCATCTGCGGCGGCACCAGCGCGTGCATCGAGCCGATCCCCGCCAACATCTACACGCACAAGACGCTGTCGGGCAGCTTCTCGATCCGCAATCCCTATCTGGAAAAGCTGCTGCTCGAGAAGTCGAAGAACAGCGAGGGCGTGTGGAGCTCGATCCTTGAACAGGGCGGCTCGGTCCAGCACCTCGACTTCCTCAGCCAGGAGGAAAAGGACACCTACAAGACGAGCTTCGAGATCGACCAGCGCTGGCTGCTCGAGCTCGCCGCGGACCGCACGCCCTATATCGACCAGGCGACCAGCCTCAATCTCTTCATCCCCGCGGACGTCGAGAAATGGGACCTGCTGATGCTCCACTTCCGCGCATGGGAGCTCGGCATCAAGTCGCTCTACTATCTCCGCTCCAAGTCGGTGCAGCGCGCGGGCTTCGCGGGCGGCGTCGAGGCGGACAACACCATCGACCTCAAGCAGATCGAGGTCGAGGCGAAGGACTATGACGAGTGTTTGGCTTGCCAGTGATCCTGCGCCTCTTCCCGCTTGCCGCGCTCGTGGCGCTCGCCGCCTGCGCGCGCCAGGCGGAGAGCGGGGTCGCGTCCGGGGCGCCGGGCTTCCTGTTCGGCCTCTGGCACGGCTTCATCTTCCCCGTGGCATGGGTGCTCTCGCTCTTCATGGACAATGTCGCGGTTTATGCGGTCCCCAATAACGGCGGCTGGTATGATTTCGGCTTCTTCATCGGCGTTGTCTTTCTCGGCGTCGGCGCGCGCAAGAGCCATGTCGTCTACCGCGACCGCGTGGTGGTGCGGCGATGAGCGGCCTGCCAGCAATTTCCCTCTCCCCGTGGGAGAGGGAAGGAGCCGCGAAGCGGCGGAAGGGTGAGGGTGACCGAATGCGCACCTACCACAACCAGCCTTCCGGCACCGTTTCCCGCGCCCGCGACCTGCGCCGCAACGCCACCGAGGCGGAGAAGAAGCTCTGGCGTGCACTGCGCGAAGCCTTCCCTTCCGCGCGGTTTCGTCGCCAGGTGCCGATCGGCCGCTATTTCGCCGACTTCTTCAGCTTCTCGGCGCGGCTCATCATCGAAGTCGATGGTGGCCAGCACGCAGAAGCGCTCAGCTACGACGCGCAACGCACCCGCTTCCTCGAAGCCCAAGGCTACCGTGTCCTTCGCTTCTGGAACAACGATGTTCTCGAAAACACCGAAGGCGTACTGACCCTTATCTCCCTCTCCTTGCAGGAGAGAGCATCGGGTTGGCCAAGCCCCCGGCATGGCCTGAACAGCGCGGGGCGCTGTTCACCCGATGCTGGAGCCGCGAAGCGGCGGAAGGGTGAGGACGACCTCGCTTCCACTCCATCACCCTCACCCTCCCGCGCGGCGCGCGGGCCCCTCCCTCTCCCGGCGGGAGAGGGGACGAACGGAGCCGACTGACATGCCCCTCCTCCAAGCCTCCAAGCAGTACAAGCCCTTCGAATATCCCTGGGCGTTCGAGTTCTGGAAGCGCCAGCAGCAGATCCACTGGATGCCCGAAGAGGTGCCGCTGGGCGAGGATTGCCGCGACTGGGCGCAGAAGCTCACCGATCATGAGCGCAACCTGCTCACCCAGATCTTCCGCTTCTTCACCCAGGCCGATGTCGAGGTGCAGGATTGCTACCACGACAAATACGGCCGCGTGTTCAAGCCCACCGAGATCAAGATGATGCTCACCGCCTTCTCCAACATGGAGACGGTGCACATCGCGGCGTACAGCCACCTGCTCGACACGATCGGGATGCCCGAGAGCGAATACGGCATGTTCCTCCAGTACAAGGAGATGAAGGACAAGCACGACTATCTCGCCACCTTCGGCGTCGACACCGACGAGGATATCGCGCGCACGCTCGCGATGTTCGGCGGCTTCACCGAGGGGCTTCAGCTCTTCGCGAGCTTCGCGATGCTGATGAACTTCCCGCGCTTCAACAAGATGAAGGGCATGGGCCAGATCGTCTCGTGGTCGGTCCGCGACGAGAGCCTCCACTGCGAGGGCATCACGCGCCTGTTCCACGCCTTCTGCAAGGAACGCGACTGCCTGACCGCCGCGGTCAAGAGCGACATCCGCGACGTCTGCCACACCACCGTGGGCCTCGAGGACGCGTTCATCGACCTCGCCTTCGAGCAGGGCCCCGTCCCCGGCATGACGCCCAAGGAGATCAAGAAGTACATCCGCTACATCGCCGACTGGCGCCTCGGCCAGCTCGGGCTGAAGCCGATGTTCATGATCGACGACCACCCCCTCCCCTGGCTCGCCCCCCTGCTCAACGGCGTCGAGCACGCCAACTTCTTCGAGACGCGCGCCACCGAATATTCCAAGGCCGCGACGCGCGGCAACTGGAACGAGGTCTGGGACAGCTTCGACCGCCGCAAGAAGGCCAAGGCCAACGACACCGGGCCCGAGGCGAGCGAGGGCGAGGACATGTTCTCCAAGGCCGGGGTGGCGGCGGAGTAGAAAAGGAATCTCCCCTCCCGCTTGCGGGAGGGGTCGGGGGAGGGCCAGCGCCAATGCCGACAATCCTCCGGATCGAAGGCTTTCGCTTCTACTTCTACAGTCACGAACCCAACGAACCACCGCATGTTCATGTCGATCGGGGCGAAGGCACCGCCAAGATCTGGCTGGAGGCCATTTCGCTGGCGCGCTGTTCCGGCTTGAAGCCCAGGGAAATCGGAAGGATATTGGAACTCGTCCGCGCGCATCGGGCAATGTTTCTGGAGGCATGGCATGGGCATTTTGGCAACGGCGGCTGACGAACGGGTGGCCGATGTCCGCTTCGACGAGGACCGGCTGATCGTCGACCTGATGGACGGCCGCACCATCGCGGTTCCGCTTGCCTGGTATCCCCGCCTCTTCAATGCCACGCCCGAACAGCGCGCGAATTGGGAAAAGGCTGGCGCCGGCTACGGTATCCACTGGCCCGACATCGACGAGGACCTGAGCACTGAGGGCCTCCTGCGCGGCGCCCCCGCGGCAAGGGCTGCCTGACCCACTCCCACCTGCGATAAGGCATTCTAACCCGACAAGTTATTGACATGTTGCGGCAGCGAAACAATGCTGCGCGGCAACTGGAACGAGGTATGAGACAGCTTCGACCGCCGCAAGAAGGCCAAAGCGAATGACACCGGGCCCGAGGCAAGCGAGGGCGAGGACATGTTTTCCAAGGCCGGGGTGGCGGCGGAGTAAGCGAAAGCAAGACTCCCCCTCCCGCAGCAAAGATTGGGCGAGACGTAACGATCTCTAACTCAACAAGAATTGACACGTTCCGTACATGGAACGATCATATGTCGATATAAAGCGAGGAGGGGCGGAGCGTGGCTTCACGTGGCGATATGCCGATCTATGATCGGCTGAGAATCAAATACGGGCTGGCAGCCAATCCAACTTCATTGATGGTTGATCGGTGGCGTGAAGAAACCAACCGCCAGATTGCCGTAGGGCTAGCACGAGAAGCTGCAGGCCGATCTGCAGCTCGCGCCATATTTCCCGGTTTTGAAACTCGTGTGTATGCTTCCGAAGCAGATACGATCGATACACTATTGACGGAAGCGCTTCGAAAGTAGCGACATGGATTGGTCAGCAATCAATGTACCAATTCCAATAGCGACGTTCTTACTTGGATTTTTGCTGTCAAGCTTCACCCTTACGAAATCAGATCGCAAGAAATTAGAGCAAGATTACTTTAAAAATTCTCAAGATTTACGAGCGAAGCACGAAACGCTGCATGATGACTATGTCTCCGCTATTCGCTCGTACACGACCCAAGACGGAGAGCCGACGTATGAGCAATTTTACGACATTGCTATCAAAGGCGATCGATATTTCGCTCATATGAACGTGATTGCGGATGCAATCATGTCCAAGAAGGTTGATGAGCAAATTCGAGATAGCACATTCCTACCAGGAATTCGCAAGGCTTCATTAACTTCCCTTCCGAAGCACTACGAGACACTACAAGCCATCTCTGAGAAAAAGAAATTTACTTACTCGGGAAAATTGGAGCGCGCCAACTTTTCATCGCTCTTTGCTGTAATTGAGAAATATGGAAGCTCAAATTAAAGCCGGAGTGGATATGCTGGAGATTGTCGCCCGCTGATTGACGTGGCCGTGGCCGTCGCGCCTCAGATCGTCAGCCGCACCACCCCGCCCGCATCCCGCCGCCATAGCGCCGTGCCAGTCCCTCGCTCGCCAGCATTCCCCCGATCGACTCCCCGCCGCGCGTGACCAGCCGCAGCTTGCGGCCGTAACGGTCGGTGTCGCGGGCGATGGGTTCGAGCGTGAAGGGGCCCTGGTTGAGCAGCGCATGGAGCCGCTGCGTGGCGCGCGCGCCAAGCGCGGCCTCGGCGGCGCAGCGCGGCGGGTGCGTTTCGGGGGTGTCGATATCGGCGATGCGGATGCGCTCGCCCCGGAACCAGAAAGTATCCCCGTCGACCACGCAGTTGGTGCCGCCGCCACTATGGCAAAGCCCGAAGCGCGCCGCGGCGGTATCCGCCGATCCCGCGGGCGCTGACGCGGACAGCGGCACGAACTCCGCGCGCCTGTCCCAGAACTGCACCCCCGCCAGCCCGAGCGCGATCCCGCCCAGCACCATCAGCCGCAACGCGCCCCAGCCGATCGCCCGCGGCCGCCGCCGCGCCGGCCGAAAGCTCACCGGTCCGCGCCGATACCCCTGCCAGCCCCGCCGCGCACGCTTCTGCGCCTTGCCGAACTCGCGGAAATCGAACACGTCTCCCATGCCGCGACCATGGCCGCACGGGGGCAAAGGAGCGGTTAACGCAGCGCGGCCTCGAGCCAAACGCCCTGGCAGCACGCCACAGGGGAATTTCCCCTCCCCCTTTTCGTCGATTGTTGCCGCCCGGCCCGCATGTTAGCCTTCAGGGCTCGGAGGCTGCTCCATGGCAAAGCGCAAGAAACCGGAAAGCGGCGCACCGGCGGCTGATGCCGCCGATGGGAAGAGGACGATCGCGGGCTGGCGTGGCGGCGCAATCGAGCTGACGCTGGGCGCCGATGACCTGGAGTTGCTGGACACCGTCCTTGCCGTCGTGCCGGTGCTGCGGATCGTGACCTCAATCGGGCAGGAAGCGCGGCGGCGCGGGCTACGCTATCCCGTTGTGGCCGCCGACGCACTGCAATCCTGCATCGGAGAAGACGTCCTGAAACTCGGCGGACATCGCATTGATGCCGGCGCGATTGCGCACATGATGCCCGAAAGCTGGTTCCCGATTGCGCATGAGGGAGAGCTGCTCGGCCGCGTGCATCTCGCGCTGCTCCGCTGCGAGTTCGAGGCCGAGCAGGCCGCACCGCGCCCCGCATTCCAGCTCGTCTGAACGGTGATCCGCCATGGCCTATGTAGCAACGGCATATAATTGGGTGACGGTCCGCAGCAGAGTCTGGACCAAAATCTGGCAAGGCCCCCTGCTTCAGGGTTTTGTCTTCCAGTTCCTCGAGTTTGGCATGCCCATCGGATCATCGACGGGCAACGCAATGGTCAGCTGGACGCTCGAAGGCTTCAGCGCGGCCCCGCCCTTCTATCAGCGCAGCTCCGGCACTTCCCCGGCACCTCCGCTAACGGGGGCCGGCTTCGGCGGATCCCCCGCCGCGGTGCTGTCGTTCCGGACATCGCCATGGGTGGAATTCAACGTCCTCACCAATCTCAACTGCTTTGCGCATATTTACGTCGTTTGAACCGCAACGCCCTTGCCCGACCCGCCCCAATATGCTTGATCCTCCCGACCTCAAGTCCGGAGTGGATATTCTGGCGATTGTCGCCCGCTGACCGTGGGCCTTGCGCCCCGGATCGCCGTCAGCCGCGCGTGGAAAAGGTTCGATCTCATGGCCCGGCCGCTCACCCCAGGCGCCCGTCCAGTCCGGACAGGGGCAATCCCATTCATGAATATCTCGAAATACGAACAGCGCGTGCTCCACGCTCTGGCGCAGGGCGGCCCGATCTACGCAATCACCCCCTCAAGCTCCTCGTTCCGCCGCGTCACCAACATCGAGATCACGAGCAGCACGTCCGACGGGTTCGACGGATCGAAGCCGTTGCGGAGCATCCAGTCGCGCGTCTCCTCCGCCTCGCTGATCAAGCGCCCGGCCTCATCGACGATGTTGTCGATCCGGAACTGGAAGTTGTCGGGCGGCTTGTCGGGCCTCTGTCCGCGCAGGCACTGGCTGATGCATTCATTCACGTCCATGCGCCACCTCTCAGCTCCTGGTCACGAAGACCACCACCACAACCGCAGCGAACGCCGCGAAACCCGAAAACAGCAGCTTGATCGAGGGCAGCAAATAACGCCGCTTCTCGATGCCGCTCTCGGCATTGTCGAAAAGCTTCCTTGCGTCGGCGAAGCCGCTGACCGGATCGCCGCCCTTGTCGAGCGGAATGGCATAGAGCGCATCCTGCGCCGCCTTGATCGCCTGTTTCTTGCCCTCGACCCCGAGCAGCTCGAGGAAAAGCAGGACGAGATAGGTGGTGAAAAAGGCGAGCAGTGCCCAGCGCGTCGCGAGCATCGCGATGCCGCCCGTGTTGAGGTTGCCCACCGACAGCAGCGTCAGCGAGGCGGGGAGCAGGATCATCACCAGATTGGTCTCGACGCGCAGCAGCTCCGCACGAAAGAACTCGTTGAGTTCGTTGATGCGAACGATCGCCTGATCCACCGTCTTGTCCGGCATGGCGCCCCTCCGGCCGATGCGCGCAGTCTATGCACGCCCGCCCTGCCTGTCCATGAGCAGGCCGATGCCGGAGCGGCAGGAAAATTACGGTGTCACTGCCTGTCAGCCGTCGCGGCGACGCACCGGTCCATCAAGTGCCCCACGTGCTGCACCTCGCCTCGTCCACCTTCGCGCACGGCGCGCCGTCATTCGGGCGGCATAATGCAACAGCCGCGCGTTTTTCCTGCGGAAAGGAGACCGACAATGCTTCGTATCCTGATGCTCGCGGGGGCCGCCTTCATAGCCGCGCCGGCGCCGGCGCAGGAGGCCAGCGCACCCGTTGCCGATCCGGTGACGGCTCCCCCCACCGTCAAGGGCTCGCCGGCGCAGCGCGAGCTTGCCGACAAGGCGGTGCCCACCATCGTCGCGAGCGATCTCGACCTCAAGACGATGCTCGACTTCGAGTGGGACACCTATGACATGGATGGCAACAACCTGCTCAACAAGGACGAATTTGCCCGGTTCATGAAGAAGCTGCGTGAGACGGCCAACATGACCGCGCCTTCGAGCGAAGATGCCGGTGCCTGGAACGCCGCGGCCTTTGTCGAGGCCGACACCGACGCCAACGCCGGCATCTCGCGCGGCGAGATGTTCGCCCTGCTCCGCGGGCCAAAGGCGGGTTAACCGCAAGAGATCCGCGAAATCCGCGCTACCCCGGAATCGGTGACGGTTCCGGGGGGCGTGAAATCCCCGTGAGGGGACATCCAGTAGCCCTCAGTCGTACCAGACCTTGGGAAAGAAGGTCCCGCGCCCCTCCGGGGTCATGTCGAGCATTCCCCAGAGCGGGTCGACCAGGTCTCCGGCGCGGTGGTGCTGGTCGGGTTCAGAGCCGGCATAGGCGAGTTCGGAGGCCCAGACGTGGCGGATCGTGTCGTCCGCCTCGCGCCTGAAGACGTTGAAGATCGTCTCGTCCCAATCCTCACCGTCGGGAACGCCGTGCGCCTTGCGCATCTCGGGGCTCAATCGGCTCGTGTCACCGAAATAGTCGGCATCGTAGCTGTTGCCCGCGGTCGAGAGGAGCTGGAGATGATCCCAGCCGCGCTCGCGCGCCCAGGCGGCGAGGCGGGCAATCGGCGACTTGGCGACCACCCAGAGCGATACGCGCTGTGCGATATGCGGCGCGGAGCCGTCGATCGCGTCGAACATGTGCGTGCAGCCGGGGCAGGGCTCCTCGCGCTCGGGGCCGTACATGAAGCTGTAGAGGATCAGCGTGTCATGCGCGCCGAACAGCTCGGACAGGCGGACCGTTTCGGGGTTGAGGTCGTCGCCGATCCGCTCGAACACATATTCGTGCGGGATCACGCCGCCCGGCGGCAGCGACCGGCGCTGCGCCGCGACCGCCTCGATCTGCGCGCGAAGCGCGATCTCGGCATCGAGCAGCGCGTTGCGCGCCGCGCGATACCCGGCGCTTTCATTGGGGAAGGAGAGGTTGGCCATGCGGAAATCCTTGTCATGTGCCTGATCGGGAACGCCCGAGCCCTATCGGGTTTCCCGCTGGGGAGGTGGCGTGCGCAAGGCAAAGCTGCCCCGCGTGCAGGCGGAGCTCGTCGAAAGAGCCGCGAAATTCGAAACCGGGTGCAAGCGCCACCCCGAATATTACGACCCGCTTTCGGAAATCTGAGAGCGGGGGCACCGGCGCTCTCCGCCGGCCCCCGGGCAGCAACGCGGAATTAGCCCTTTTCCTCCTCGAAGGTCACCGCCACGTCGGCATTTGCGGAGAGACGCACCTTGTCGCCCTCGATGTCGGCTATCAGGCCTCGGGAGACATAATGATGGTGGCCTGCATGCGCGCCCTGCCCGGCGTCGCGCTTGGTCAGCTTGATGCGGTCGCCATCGACGCGGTCGACGGTACCGACATGCACGCCGTCGGCGCCGATCACTTCCATATGCTCGCGGATCTGGCTGAGGTCGATCATGATGCTCTCCTGGCTGCTGGATGCGTCCCCGCACCAGCGCCAACGCCCCGCAACCCCTCGCGTTCCCGCGCCTAGCGCGCCTGCACGTACACAACGATC
The DNA here is from genome assembly GCF_058781925.1 of Sphingobium sp. FW306-1B-F04DB. Classification (NCBI taxonomy): domain Bacteria; kingdom Pseudomonadati; phylum Pseudomonadota; class Alphaproteobacteria; order Sphingomonadales; family Sphingobiaceae; genus Sphingobium; species Sphingobium sp. FW306-1B-F04DB. Next base: position 26,044 of record NZ_JBYSXE010000032.1, read on the forward strand.
TCGGTGGAACCCAGATCGAAGCTGCCATCGAGCGTAAAATCGACGTCGCGGTCGGGGATCGTCATCGTCCACTCGTCGGTCCACCTCGGGGCGACATTCAGGCAATCGCCAATGGCCATCGCATATTGCGTCAGCCGCCGTTCGAACGTGTCCTCGGTCGAGTCCCAGCTGCACCAATATTCCGCGTGCTTGCCCGCCTCGAGACTGATCCCGCAAGAATATGCCCGGGGAAGCTTCAGCGTGGTGGCATGCGCAGCCTTCGAGTTCTTGACGGGGCCGCCATCGATCGACCGGAAATCCGAAGCCGCCAGCGTCTTCAGCTTGCGGATGGTGGGGCAAAGATCGTCCTGCGCGAAAGCCTCGCCCGTGGAGAGGAGCGCAAGAACGAGGCAGGCGCTGCGCAGCCGGTGCATCGCGGAACTCCGTCGGTTCGGATGCGCGGCCGATCGTGGTTCCGACCGCCGGCATCGCCGTATTCATTAATCCGCGCCGGTACGCCGGTCCATGCGGGGAAAACGCGCAAGCAATCGTCCACCGGATGCAGGCACGCGACTTACACGGCCAGTTGCACCGTCACCTCGTCGCCCACGGCGATCCCCTCGTTGCGGCGCACATCGGCCTTGAGCGGCAGGATGAAACCGCCCGATTCCCTGTGCGGGAACAGCGAGGTCTGCCAGCGCGTCGTACCGATCGTCGCGGTCACCCTGACCGATCCGAAGCCGCCCGTGCGACCGAGCACGGCATAGCGGATCTCGGCCGCGACCTGCCCGTCGATCGTCAGGAAATGCCACGCACCCTTCGCGGGCGGCTCAGCGCGCCACAGCCAGGCCCGGGCGCTGACCTCGAATACGGAATCGTCATCCATGAGCCGACTGTGCCGCGCACCGCGCGCGCCGTCTATCCACCATGACCGCGACTTCCCCGGCATCGCAACCCTTACCGAAAATGAACCACAGGTAGTTTTGTGTTCATGCAACCGCGTGCAGACTGAATTCGTTGGAGTTGCGAAGAAAAGTTCCGAAGGGAGAACATGATGCGCAAGCTGATCATGGCATTGACGCTCACCGCAGTCGCCGCGCCCGTCGCACCCGCGCTCGCCGATCCGCCGCCCTGGGCGCCCGCGCATGGCAAGCGCGCCAAGGATGCCGCGCGCTACGATCGCTATGGCTATTATGTCGAGCCGCGACCGCTGCGCTACGAAGATCGCATCTGGCGCGGCGATGACGGCCGCTATCATTGCCGCCGTGAAAACGGCACCACGGGCCTCATCATCGGCGGTGCTGTCGGCGCACTGGTCGGCCGCGAGCTCGATGGCGGACGCGACAGGACCGTCGGCACCATTGTCGGAGCCGCGGGCGGCGCGCTGCTCGGGCGCGAGATCGACCGCGGCGAGCTGCGCTGCCGCTAACCGGCCGGGTTTGCGCTGAAAGCCAGAATCCCGAAACGGACACGGGGCATGGCGGGTCCCCGACCCGGCCATGCCCCATGTCCCCACGGTCCCGGCGGGGTCGCGGTCGCCGGGATCGAATCTCATATCGCATGCGGAGTCGCGGCTCCGCGCCGCCCTCCATAGCGCAAGTCCGCGGCCGCGTATTGCAGAATCCGCGCATGCCTCGCCTAACCCACGATGAACGCGATGTTCTTAGCCGTTCAGGTGGCGCGTGCCACTGTATCACCCGAACGCGACAGACGTTCACAACCACTGGAGCAATGGCATGCGTAACCTGATCATTGCGGCCGGACTGATCGGCCTGACAACCCTTTCCGCCACACCCGCGTTCGCGCTCGATCGCGGCGACTATCGCGAATATCGTCGCGACGTGCGCGAGGCGTATCGCGACTATGACCGCGACATGCGCCGCGCCGACAGCCGCCGCGACGTCTATGAGGCACGCCGCGACCTGCAGCGCGACCTGCGCGAGGCGCGCCGTGACTATCGCGATGATCGCTGGGACAGCGGCGACCGGCGCTGGGACCGCGGCGACCCGCGCTGGGGTCGCGGCAATTGGCGCGGCGATCGCTGGTACAGCGACGACCGGCGCGGCTGGTGGCGCGACCGGTCGGGCTATTGGCACCGCGACCGCGAATATCGCTGGTAACCATGCCGCACGCTCGGGGGCGCAGTTGCCGCCCCCGGGCGCCCTACCGCTCTCACACCGCGCAGCGCCTTCTCCCGCAGCGCCAATCCCGGCTCCCCAGCTCGGGTACCCCTCCTTTCGAGCCGCGATGTTAGCCATTCGTTAACTATTATCATTTACCTTTTGGCGGTATTTCGTTTGTAGCGTGCCCGCGCGCGGGGGCACGGCATCGTGGAGGCGTGCATGCGTACCGTGTTCGCTCAGTTCCCGATCATCCTGACCGGCCTCGCCGCGCTGAGCGCGTGCGCCAAGCCCGAGCTGCCGCCGCCCGCACCTGCCGTCGTGATCACCGACGAGGACGCATCGACGGCGGAATGGCGCAATTTTGCAAGTCCTGAGGATGTCAGCCGGCTCGACCGGCTCCGCGAGGAATGGAAGAGCGGCCTCGCGGCGGTGCGTCCTGGCCGCGCCAAGCGTGCGATCGCCGCACTCGGCGCACTGCTCGATCCCGCCGTCGCGCTGCCTCGCCCCGCCCCGCCGCCGGGCAGTTATCGCTGCCGCGTCTGGCGGCTGCCCAATTCCGATCGCGCCAACCAGGGCTTCATCTCGTACAAGCCCTTTTCCTGTTATGTCGGCGCCGAGGATGCGTTGCTGACCTTCACCAAGCAAAGCGGCTCCGAACGCCCGGCGGGCCGGATCTGGCCCGATGGCGAGACGCAGCTCGTTTTTCTCGGCGCGATGGCGCGCGGCGATGAGCAGGCGCCGCTCGCCTATGGCGACGATGCGAGCCGCAACCTTGTCGGGCTCGTCGAACGCGTCGAGCCATTTCGCTGGCGCATGGCGATGCCGCACCCCGTGCGCGAATCGCGGCTCGATGTCATCGAACTCGTCCCGCTGGTGCCGCTGATGACGGGCGAAACGCCATTGTAACCGTCCTCCGCATAACATTTCGGCTGTGAAACTCTTGTTAACCCTCTCAGATTAAGCCTATGATGTCATATTCGGGGGTATTGGGCATCATGCGGATCGCGGCGCGGATGGCGGTTGAGAACGGACCCGGCGGAGATCGCCGCGCGGCGCGCAGTGCCGTTCAGGTAAGCACGACGATGCGCGCGCTGGGCTATCACGGCTTCGACGTGGTCATCCGCAACATCTCCGAACATGGCTTCATGGCGGACACCGCCACCGAATTCGCCGAAGGCTCCTATGTCCGGCTGAAGCTGCCCTGTGTCGGCACGGTGCTGGCACGCATCGCCTGGGTCAAGGGCGGTCAGGTCGGCGGCGAGTTTCTCAACACCGTCAATCCCGTCCGGCTCCGGCTGGTGATGGGCATGGCCTCCGCCGCCGCGCACTGACGCCGGCGCGCAAGCCTTACAAAAATTTAACGCATTCCCCTTACGCTGCGCGGCAATAGTGGAGAACTGACCGTGCATATTGCAGCGAAAGCCGCCCTGGAAACGCCTGGGCCCAATCAGCGCCGGGCTCCGCGTCAGGACGTGGAAGTGTCCGCCTCCTTGCGCGCATCGGGCAATCACGGCCTCGATATCGTGATCCGCAATATCTCCACGCTTGGCTTCATGGCCGAGGCAGCCGGCGAATTCGAGGCGGAGAGCCGCATTCGCGTCCGCCTGCCCTCGCTCGGCACGGTGCTGGCCCGCGTCATCTGGGTCAAGGACGGCAGGCTCGGCTGCGAATTCACCAACGAGATCGACCTGCCACGGCTGCGCGCGGTGCTCGCCGCAACGGGTGCGGCCCCGCCCAAGCGTGATCGCCGTCCGCGGCTGGTTTTCTGAGACGAGCCGTTCGCCCCGTTTGTGCCATTTTTCGGCGCAAATGCATTGCGTCATTCATCTTGCGTACAGTTACGCGCTCGATATAATTCGGGCCATGGGACGAAGCGCGACTCTGCTGGTAGCTGCGGCGTTGGTTCCGCTCGGGCTTTATGCGAGCCCCGCCATGGCTGCGCGCAGCGACGACGCGCCCCGCTCCGCAGAGGATTGCCCCGAAAAGAAGATGCAGGAAGCTGACGCCGAAAAGGCGATCAAGCCGGTGGTCGCCAAGCCCAAGAAGCGCCGCTACGTCCTGATGTGATCGCGCCGCGCGCGCTTCAGCAATTCTGATATTTCCAGTTGCGCGTCTTGCCCTCGGCGATCCATTCGACCGCCTGCGCAATGCGCCGGTCGCGCGTCTCGGCGCGCTTTGCGTCGATCACCCACTCGACATATTCGCGCCGCTGGCCCGGAGCGAACCCGTCGAAATGCGCTGCTGCGGCGGGATTGGCGTCGAGCGCCGCGCGTAACTCGGGTGGCGCATCGAGCGCAGGCTTGGGGTGCTTGACCGGCCGCTTGATCTTCTCGCCGCTGTCGACAAGTGCCATCGCCTTTTCGAGCAGCACCTTGAGCAGCGCGTCCTCGGGCACGTCGTCGAGGCTGGTCATCCGCCCGAATTGCCCCATCGCCTCGAATTTCGAGGTCATCTCCCCCGTCACCGCCTCACCGCGCCAGAACCCGAAGGTCGCGTGCTGCTTGAACGCGGCCATGCTGCACAACAATTCGCCCTTGTAGATCCAGGCGGGGCTTGACCATTTGATCGCCTCCTCGGCCGCGGGGCACCAACGGTTCACGCGTTCGCGCAGATGTTTGAGGATCGGCTGCGCAAATGCGGCGGCACGTTCGATATAGCTGTCGACGCGTGTATCGCCTGGCATTGCGGTTCTCCCCCCAGATTCCTGCACAATCTATCGCGGATCGTCGCCAATGCGAAGGCCGGCTGTCGTCTGGATGAACGTGCTGTCGCTGCACGTTCACGTAACATGGTCCAATATCAGTTCGTTAGGGTTCGGAGTCGGCGTCATGCAGACCCGCTTAGGAGTAAAGAGTATGAAAAAGCTGGTTCTTGCGCTTACCGCGTTCGCCGCCATCGCACCGATGGCAACCGCCCCCGCCGAAGCGCGACCCGATCGTCAGAGCGAACGCGAATATCGCCGCGATGTGCGCGATGCGCAGCGCAACTATCGCCGTGACGTCCGCGAGGCGCGCCGTGACTATCGCGATGACCGCCGTGAGGATCGCCGCGACTGGCGCGACGATCGGCGTGAGGATCGCCGCGACTGGCGCCGCTATCGCAGCTACGACTATAACCGCTACGAGCCCGGCCATCGCGGCTATTATGCCGATCGTTACTATCGCGACGGCCGCTATTATCAGACCCGCCGCCTCGGTTATGGCGACCGCGTCTATCGCGGCCGAGACAACCGCTATTACTGCCGTCGCGACGACGGCACGACCGGCCTGATCATCGGCGGTGCGGTCGGCGCGCTGCTCGGCAACGAGATCGCACCGGGCGGCTCCAAGACGATCGGCGCGATCCTCGGCGGCGGCGCGGGCGCGCTGCTCGGCCGCGAGGTCGACAAGGGTGTCTCCTGCCGCTGACGAACGCGGCGGTGCAGTGCTTCGGCCCGGTCGGGAAGTCCCCGGCCGGGCTTTTTTCACGGGCTTGCCACACCCCTGCACGATACGTTACTGACTGTAATGTCAATAACGTGGAGGCGTTCCGATGGCCTATGCGCATACCTTCCAGGCCAATCCGCATTGGCCGAAGCGCAATCCTCCATCGGCGCTCGACCATGTACCCGGCACCGACGGGCCTCCGATCATCGGCACGACACTTGAGGAACTGCGCGATCCGCGCGCCTTCACCGAACGACTGGTCGCGCGCTATGGCCGCGTCTATCGCACGCGCAGCTTCGGCGGGCGTTCGGTCCAGCTGATCGGCGCCGAAGCTAATGAGCTCGGCTTTTTCGATCGCGACAAGCTGTTCTCGTCCGAGCAGGGCTGGGGTCCGATGCTCAACCTCGTCTTCCCGCGCGGGCTGATGCTGATGGATTTCGAGAAGCATCGCGCGCACCGCAAGACGCTCTCGGTAGCGTTCAAGCCCGAACCGATGCGCCGCTACGCCGAATCGCTGAACGCCGGAATCCGCGAAGGCATCAAGCCCTGGTCCGGCCGCCAGATCCGTTTCTATCCCTCGATCAAGCAGCTGACGCTCGATCTCGCCGCCACCTCCTTTCTCGGCATCCCCTTTGGCCCCGAGGCGGCGAAGGTGAACCAGGCCTTTGTCGACGAGGTCCAGGCTACGATCGGCATCGTGCGTTTTCCCCTTCCCTTCACCGCAATGCGCAAGGGCGTGAAGGCGCGTGCATATCTCGTCGAATATTTCGGGCGCGAGGTACCCAAACGCCGCAATGGCGATGGCGATGACATCTTCAGCCAGATCTGCCGCGCCACGCACGAGGATGGCCGTCCGCTCAGCGACGACGAGATCATCGACCACATGAACTTCCTGATGATGGCGGCGCACGACACGACGACCTCATCGATCACGACGATGGTCTCGCTGCTCGGCCGCCATCCCGAATGGCAGGAGCGGCTGCGCGAGGAGATGCTGGGGCTTGGCCTCAACGGCGACACTTTGCCCTATGAGCGCGTCGACGAACTCGTGCTGACCGATTACGCCTTCAAGGAATCACTGCGGCTGATCCCGCCCGTCCCAGCGATTCCGCGCCGCGCGGTGCGCGACTTCTCGTTCGGCGGCTATGATTTTCCCGCAGGCACCTTCGTCGGGCTCCACCCCGACTATACGCATCACATGACCGAATACTGGCCCGAACCCGCGAAGTTCGATCCGATGCGCTTTGCCCCCGAGGCGGTGCGCGCGCGGCACAAATATGCCTGGGTGCCCTTTGGCGGCGGCGCGCACATGTGCCTGGGGCTTCACTTCGCTTACCTTCAGGCGAAGATCTTCTTCTACCACCTGCTCACCACGCACCGGATCGTGCCCGTCGGCAGTGGCGAGCCGAAATGGCAATATTTCCCGATCCCCAAGCCCAGGGGCGGGTTGCCCGTCCGCCTCGAGCGGCTCTGATCGGCATGATGCATTAAATGCGCCAAGGCGGCGCGGCCCGGGCGACTATTCCCTAGCTTTCGGCTTTCCGGGGCCGGTAGTGCCCGTGCAGGCGCTTGTACATTTGCCGTCGGACATAAAGAACCGTCGCGATGGCTGCGGCTATCAGGAGGGCAATCAAGCCGTAAGCGATCATATGGCGGGTATCCATCCCGACCAAGCGCATCACGCATCAGGAATGTTCCGCGCCCGCAACTTGCAGGGCTGTCTCGATTGGCGGGCCGTCCTTGTTGGTGCGATCGGACTAGACGTCGGGATGGATTTTCATCTCGTCTTTCCCTTTCGACGAAACACGCCCCGTCGGGTTAGGCCGCTTCGGCCCTTGCAAGCGCGTGCACGTCGGCCGCGGTCATCAGCCTGCCGCCGATGCCCCAGTCGCCCTGCTCCACTTCCTGGATACGTACCCAGGTCACGCCGCGCATCGCCTCGCCCTCGACCGAGACCATCGCCTCGGTGACCTTCTGGATAAGCTCGCGCTTCTGCTCGGGGGTGAACACGTCCTTGATGACATCGATATTGACGAGGGGCATTTCCTGTCTCCTGTTCCGGCACCTGGATGTGGCGCCATCGGATGTCGGCATAGCGCGTCCCCGGCCGTGATGCTTGAAGGCCATCTGCAGATTTCATGGAGATTCCGCGATGTGCTATGCTCCGGGGGATGGGATACCGGCTGGGCCAGTTCGATCTCGACGAGCAGAGGTTTGAGCTGCGCCAGGGCGGCGCGACCGTCGCGGTCGAGCCCCAGGTTCTTTCGCTGCTGTTGCTGCTCATCCGGGGCCGCGATCACCTCGTCACCAAGGACGAACTCATCGAGAAGGTCTGGAACGGCCGGATCGTCTCCGATGCCGCGATCGCCAGCCGCATCAAGTCGGCGCGGCAGGCGATCGCCGACGATGGCCGCCAACAGCGCATGATCCGCACGGTCCATGGCAGGGGCTTTCGCTTCGTGGGCGAGGTCGAGGAAATTCGCGCGAAACCCGAGCCGATGCTGCGCCGCCCGGAAAGCACCGGCCATGCCGTCGACCATGCGAAGCTCGACAAGCCCTCGATCGCTGTGCTGCCCTTCAGGCTTCTCGGCCCCGCGGGCCCGCATGCGCTCATTGCCGAGGCGCTGCCCCATGACCTCATCACCGAGCTCTGCCGGCTGCGCTGGCTGCACGTCATCGCCCGCGGCTCGTCATTTCGCGTTCGCCACTGCCAGTCGGACCTCCGCCGCGTCGGCGAACTGCTCGGCGTCCGCTATTGCCTCTCGGGCGCCGTCGAGACCGAGGGCGACAGGATCACCGTGTCGGTGGAATTGACAGATACGCGCGATTGCGGCGTCATCTGGGCCGAGCGCTACGCGTCCGCGGCCGGCGACGTGCACGACATCCGCTCGCGGATCGTGGCGAGCCTGATCACCGCGCTCGAGATCCGCATCCCGCTCCATGAAGCGAGCCATGCGCGTCTCACCAGCCCCGAGCATCTCGATGCCTGGTCCGCCTATCATCTCGGCCTGCAGCACATGTTTCGCTTCAACGCGACCGACAATGCCGCCGCGGCCGCGATGTTCGGGCATGCGATAGCGCGGGAGCCCGGTTTCGCGCGCGCGCATGCCGGCCTGTCCTTCACGCATTTCCAGAATGCCTTCCTCACATACAGTGCCGACACCGCCACGGAGGCGCTACGTGCGCGCAGGCACGCCGAGCTCGCGATCGGGTTCGATGCGCTCGATCCGTTCGTCAACTTCGCGATGGGCCGGTCCTTCTGGCTCGAGGGTGATCTGGAGGCGAGCCTTGGCTGGCTGCACCGCGCCACCGATCTCAGCCCCAATTACGCGCAGGGCATCTATGCCAATGCCTGGACCGAGACGCTGCTGTGCCGGGGCAGCGACGGTCAGCGACACGCCGATCGGGCGATGGCGCTGAGCCCGATCGATCCGCTGCATTACGCGATGCTCGCCACCCGCGCGCTGTCGCATCTCGTTCGCGGCGAGGACGCTGAAGCAGCGGACTGGGGCGACCGCGCCGCACGCGAGCCCGGAGCCCATGTGCTGATCGCGGTGATCGCCGCCGCCTGCCACGCGCTCCATGGCGACGCAGACCGCGCACAGGCCTGGGCCGATATTGTGCGCCGTCGCAATCCCGCGCTCACCCGCGCAGACTTCTTCCGCTCCTTCCCGTTCGAGGACGCCGCGACGCGCGAGCGCATTGCGAACGGCCTCGCCTGGCTGGGCCCCTAGCGCTGTCCGCTTGACGCAGTGCTTCCGGCGCTATAGTGTATTACACAATTAATACAGCCGAGGAGCGCTCGATGGTCTCGCGAATTCTGTGGCTTTCCGCAATGTCGCCGCTCGCGCTTCTTGCGGGCTGCGACAAGTCGGACGACGTCGGCAACGGCACCACGATCAGCATCCAGGGCAAGACCGATGAGGGTCAGAATGCCTCGGCCAGCGCTGATCCCGATGGCCGCGTCAAGATCGACCTCCCCGGCTTCAAGGCCGACGTCAATCTGCCAACGATCTCGCTCGATGCCGACAACATGGATATCAGCGGGGTAAAGCTCTATCCGGGTTCGAAGGTGACCACGGTCAATGTGCTCGGCGACGGCGCGAGCGGCAGCGATAACGACAAGGTCACGATCGTTTTCGACGCCCCCGCCGACGCCGCCACGCTCGGCAAATGGTTCAGCGAAAAGATGGCCGCGGAGAATTTCACCGTCACCGCGGGCGCGAACGGGCTGTCGGGCAAGACCGATGAGGGCGAACCCTTCACGCTCGACTTCGCGGCGGGCGCGGCGGGGCACACCACCGGCACCCTCACGATCACCAGCTGATCATTCTGCCGCGGCGAGCCTGCGGCGACGCATATCGCCGATCCCGCTCACCGCGAAGATCGCGAGCCCCGTCCAGATGAAGCCGAAGCAGATCAGGTGCGCCGTTGTCAGCGGCTCACCATAGGCGAACACCGCGAGCAGGAACTGGAGTGTCGGCGCCAGATATTGCAGCAGCCCGAGCGTCGCATAGGGCATGCGCCGCGCCGCCGCCGCGAACAGCAGCAGCGGCACCGCGGTCACCACCCCGCCCGCGACGAGCAGCAGGCTGATGCCCGTGCTGCTGCCAAAGGACAGGTCGCCGCTGCGCGACAGCCACCAGATATAACCGAGCGCCACCGGCGCAAGGATCAGCGTCTCGATCGACAAGCCCTCGAGCGATTCCACGGGTGCGATCTTGCGGAGCAACCCATAGGTCGCGAAGCTGAAGGCCAGCGACAGGCTGATCCACAGCCCGCTCCCCGCGCCGACCGCAAGCACCGCCACCCCGATCGCCGCCAGCGCCACCGCGATCATCTGCGCGCGGCCGAGCTTCTCCTTGAGCAGCACCACGCCCATCGCGACATTGACCAGCGGGTTGAGGAAATAGCCAAGGCTCGATTCGAGCACATGGTTGTTCACGATCGCCCAGACATAGATCAGCCAGTTCGCCGCGATCAGCAGCGCGGTCACCGCCAGTATGCGCAGCGCCTTCGGATTGGCGAATGCCGCGCGCAGCGCCGGGAAGCTGCCCTTGACCGCAATCAGCAGCGCCAGGAAGACCACCGACCAGACGATCCGCTGCGCCACCACCTCGCTCGGCAGCACGCTTGCGAGCAGCTTGAAATAGGCGGGCAGGAAGCCCCAGATCAGATAGGCGCCCAGCCCATAGGCAATGCCGGCGCGGCCCTGTGCGGATTGGCTGACCATGCGCCGCCCCTAGCGCGCAGTTGAGCGCGAGGCGAGCGGCGATCTCGTGGCCGGGGCAAAGAAATTGTTCTCGGCCTCGTCTCGCCGGGTCTTCGCGTCCCGGCCCGGCAATCGCGCCAAGCCAGGTTGAACGACGCATTGCACCGATCCGGTGACAGTTTCGAATGTTCCTCTCGATAATCGAGGAATCTCCAAATCGTGCTGCCCGCAAAAGCCGCTATCCACGTCCGCAGTCTGCCGCGGCGTTGGTCGCCCGTCGGCACCGTGCGCGTCCGATCGAGAGATTCCGGTTGAATTTCCACTGCATGCGGGAGGGTCATGCCAATGAGCACTTTCTCCAAGATCATACAGGATTTTGACGGCTCGGACGAACTGGCGCAGGCCGAGCGCGAAGCACTGGAGGCATTGGTCAGTCTTGCCGACACCAAGCGCGAAGTCTTCGACAAGGAGATCAACCTGCTCATCCTCGATGCGGGAACCGGCACCAACAAAACGGTGCCGATCTCCTCGGTGATACGATCGGGCGGTCTTGCCAGGGCCTATACGTCGAGCAGCGCCAAGGACATTGCCGATGTCGTGAAGACCGCGCTCGGCGGCTTCATCGAAGGCGGCACCGACAAGATCATCAACGGCATATTCTCGATCATCACGCGGACGCTGGAAATTTTCCTCGGCAGCACCGAGGGGGAGGAAATGACGAAGGTGGACTATTTCGTCTACGCGACGGATTTCTCGATCTATCGCGTGGATCTGATGGCCTGGTCCCGGACGGTCACCGCGGTCTCGCTCAAGAAGAAGATCGAGCAGGCGACCGCCTTTTCCTACGTGATATCAAATGTCGACATCACCAAGATCCCGTGGCCCACGTTCGTCGGCATCTATTCGTTCCAGCTCGACCACATCCAAGACATGACGCCCGAGGAGCGTGAAGCGGCCAAGCAGAAGATGTACGACACCTGGCAATTCCTGAAGGGGCCCGATGTCGACGCCGGGATGCTTGAAGCGGCGCCGAGTGTCGCGCAGCTCGAAGCGGAGTATCGCATGCCGCTGATTACCGCGCGCTGAGCCGTGACGATGTCCGTCATGAAAGGCCGCCATGCCTGGCTCCTCCCACTTGCCCTGCTCGCCGCGTGCGTCGCGCAACCGCCTGCACGCGAGGCGGCACCCGTCCCGCCACGCGCTACGGGGGCCGAGGAGCTCACCGTCGTGCTCTACCGGGGGCTGCGCGTCCTTCCCGGCACCACCAACCAGGTCGACTGGAGCGACAACAGCTTCCGCGTTACCGGGCAGCCGCCCACGCTGTCACTTTTCGACGCAATACACCCGCCGCCAATGCCCGGTATTCCGTGCTGGCTCTCCATCACCGTCACCGCACAGCCCCCCGTCGGTCAGGGAACCGTCGCGTCGCTGGTCATACCCAATCCTCCGCCGGGCAATGCCAATCCGGGTCCCTGGGCCGTCGTGTTCGACAATGTTCCGCCGGGGCACTGGTCAATCGCCCGCGCCACGATCGGGGGCGCGACCAATAATCAGGCCAGCCCCCGGGCTGCCGCGGTCTTCCACGCCATGGCGGGCGCCGGGACTGCCCAGGTCCTTGATGGCACGGCTGTGGGCTGCCACTGAAGGCGGCGCGTACGGACTGACCGGACGACAGGACGGGTTGCTGTGCGCCTTCTTTCGGGAGCGGATCATTGGCGTTCGAGGTCCATTGCAACCGTTGCACGCTGACGCCGTCGCAATGCGATGACCTGATCGCCGATTGGCGCGCCTGCGCCGAAGGCCGTCCCGGGGATGTGCGCCGGCGCGCGCTTGCCGCGCTGGAACGGGTCACTCCCGCCGGGCTCGGCATGCTCGGCTTTACCGGGCGCGGCCGTCCCCGTGAATGGCTGCAATCCCCCGCAATGCCGGCCGGCCTCGCGCTGTCGCTCATCCTTTTGGATCGCATGGCACCGCTGACGCCGCTGACGCCCGCGACATGGCATCAGCTGTACCACCATGGCGAACGTCTGGGTCTGCCGCCGCGACTGGCGCGCATGATCGCGCATGGTCCGCGGCTCGCCCGCTGGCTCGCCGCCTTTGCGCGAACCCCGCCGCCGCCCCGCGAGCCCGTCGATGCGCATATCGGCGGATGGGTGCCAGCGCGAACCGCGCTCAGGCTGCTGCCGCATCTGGAGCCCGAGGGCGCCGATCCCGCGCATGACGCGATCCGGGCGTTGCTGTTCCAGCTGCAAGGCGATGACTGGCTGGTGATCAGCGTCGACGCCTGAGGCACCTGCCGCGCCCGGCGTTACCAGTCCTCGGCATCCGCGATATCGGGTGCCAGTATCGTCTGGATCAGGCCGTCATCGGGCGCGTCGCCCAGCACCTCGATGATCTCGTCGCGCTGGCTGGTGTCATAGCGATCGAGCCCGGCTTCGGCGGCTTCCCCCTCTCCCCACAGGCCAAAGAGCAATTCCTCCTTGGGCCGGGCACGCGTCGCGGGAATGTCACCTTTGCGGGGCATCTCGATGTCTCCTCGGAGCCGTTCTGTCGTGCGGCGCGCCGCCGGCGCGTCTTCGCGATACGGGCGGGGGACTCGCTCCGCGCCGATAAAACAGAAGACGGCGAAACCGGGGAGGCAGTCAATGGTTTTCATGTCCGGGTGCGCTCTGGATGCGCCCGGCCACAGCGGAGGAGACGACCGATGAGCATTTTCGGCAAGATCAAGGACGCGATCTTCGGCAAGAAGAAGGAACCCGATCCGACCCCCTCCACCCCGGCCATGCCGCAGATGAACACGCCCTCGGATCCGGGCTTCACCCCCGCCGCCGCGCCCGCCGGGCCCGTCGTCATCACCGAGGTCGACGTCGTCGCCGTGCTGACCGACCGCGCTGCCGCCGCAGGCCAGCCGCTCAACTGGCGCAGCTCGATCGTCGACCTGATGAAGCTGCTCGATCTCGATCCCAGCCTCGAGAACCGCAAGGAACTCGCCGCAGAGCTCGGCTACACGGGCGACACCAGCGACAGCGCGACGATGAACATCTGGCTGCACAAGCAGGTGATGCGCGAACTTGCCGAGAATGGCGGCATCGTTCCCGCCGAGCTGAAAGACTGACTTTCGCACTCGACCACTGCCACCCCTTCTGTGTCATCCCCGCGAAAGCGGGGATCCAGACGATATCGGTCGTCCCGCGCGGGCGACTCCGGATTCCCGCTGCCGCGGGAATGACACCGACGGGGCGTTCCAAAATCCTTGGCAGGTCCACCTCCACGGCCTAGGAGGCGGACCTTATCGTTCGGGATGAAGGGATCGAAATGGCGGAGCCGCTCAAGGTAGCGCTGGCGGGACTTGGAACCGTGGGCAGCGGCGTCATTCGCCTGATCGATGCCAACCGCGCGCTGATCGAGCGTCGCGCGGGCCGTCCGATCGAGATCGTCGCGGTCTCGGCGCGCGATCGCGGCAAGGATCGCGGCGTCGACATTTCGCGCTTCCAGTGGGTCGACGACATGACCGCGCTCGGCACCGAGAGCGGCGCCGATGTCGTGGTCGAGCTGATCGGCGGGTCGGATGGCCCCGCGCTGACCCTCGCGCGCAACACGCTCAAATCGGGCAAGGCGTTCGTCACTGCCAACAAGGCGATGATCGCGCACCACGGCGTCGATCTCGCGCGGCTCGCCGACGAGAAGGACATCCCGCTCAAGTTCGAGGCCGCGGTCGCGGGCGGCATTCCCGTCATCAAGGGGCTGCGCGAGGGCGCGGCCGCCAACGAGATCACGCGCGTCTATGGCATCCTCAACGGCACCTGCAATTACATCCTGACAACGATGGAGAAGGACGGGCGCGACTTTGCCGAAGTGCTCGCCGAGGCGCAGGCGCTGGGCTATGCCGAAGCCGATCCGGGCTTCGACATCGACGGCGTCGATGCCGCGCACAAGCTGTCGATCCTCGCCAGCCTCGCCTTTGGCAGCGCGCTCGATTTCGCGGGCGTCGCGGCCACGGGCATTCGCCATGTCATCGCCGCCGACATCTTCGAAGCCGAACAGCTCGGCTTCCGTGTCCGCCTCGTCGGCGTGGCCGAAGCCAATGGCGGCGGCCTGTTCCAGCGCGTCCATCCCTGCCTCGTTCCCCTCAGCCATCCGCTCGCGCATGTCTCGGGGTCATTGAACGCCGTGGTAGCAGAGGGCAATTTCGTCGGCCGCCTGTTCTTCCAGGGTGCGGGTGCGGGCGATGGCCCCACCGCCTCCGCCGTCGTCGCCGACCTGATCGACGTCGCGCGCAACGAATATGGCCCCGCCTTCGCCATGCCCGTCGCCTCGCTCGCGCATCCCGGCCGCGCCGATGCGGGCGAACGCATCGGGCGCTGCTATATCCGCCTCGTCGTCGAGGACCGGACGGGCGTGCTCGCCGAGATCGCGACCGCGATGCGCGACGCGGGCGTCTCGATCGAGAGCTTCATCCAGCGCGGCGTCACCGAGGACGGCGATGCGGTGATAGCGCTCGTCACGCACGAATGCCCCGAGCGCAGCGTGGCCGACGCGCTCCAGCGACTGTCGGGTTCGGCCAGCCTGATCGGCGCGCCGATGCTGATGCACATCCTCGATTTCTGACGCGCGACAGCAAGGCGGCGTTGCGGTCACAATCAGCGTCGGGGCGCGGATTCGGCTGCGCGCCCTTCTCGACATTGCAACACCCCTCGCCTATCGCGCGCTTGCCGACAAAATTCAGGGGAAGATGAACCGATGGTGGAAGCAAGCCGCATTCTCGATCGCGTGCTCGTGCTCGAAATGGTGCGCGTCACCGAAGCCGCCGCGATCGCCGCCTCGAAGCTGATCGGGCGCGGCGACGAAAAGGCCGCCGATGGCGCAGCGGTCGAGGCGATGCGCGCCGCGCTCAACGAGCTCTACATGGACGGCACCGTCGTCATCGGCGAGGGTGAGCGCGACGAGGCGCCGATGCTCTATATCGGCGAAAAGGTCGGCATGGCGCAGGGCAAGGGTCCCAGGATTGACATCGCGCTCGATCCGCTCGAAGGCACCACAATCACCGCCAAGGCGGGGCCCAATGCGCTCGCGGTCCTCGCCATCGCGGAGGAAGGCTGCCTGCTCAACGCCCCCGACGTCTATATGGACAAGCTCGCTGTCGGCCCCGGCTATCCCGAGGGCATCATCAGCTTCGACAAGTCGGTGACCGAGAATGTCGAGGCGGTGGCGAAGGCCAAGGGCGTCAAACCTGGCGAAATCATCGTGTGCGTGCTCGATCGTCCCCGCCACGAAAAGCTGATCGCCGAGCTGCGCGCGATCGGTTGCGGCATCATGCTGATCCCCGATGGCGACGTCGCGGGCGTGATCGCGACGACCAATCCCGACACGACGATCGACATGTACATGGGTTCAGGCGGCGCGCCCGAGGGTGTGCTCGCGGCTGCCGCGCTGCGCTGCGTCGGCGGCCAGTTCAAGGGCCGTCTGCTCTTCCGCAACGATGACGAGCGCGCCCGCGCCTACAAATGGGGCATCGAGGATCTCGACCGCGTCTACGACCTCAACGACCTTGCAAAGGGCGACTGCATCTTCGCCGCGACGGGCGTCACCGACGGTTCGCTGCTGAAGGGCGTCAAGCGCCTGCCGGGTGGCCTGATGACCACCGAAAGCGTCGTGATGCGCGCAAGTTCGGGCACCGTCCGCTGGGTCAAGGGCGACCACCGCAAGCCGAGGTAAGGCCGAAGCGCGCCGCGTTTCCCTGCCGTCATGCCAGCGAAGGCTGGCATCTCCCACAGAATGAGGCGAGATCTGTTTGACAGACCAGCATCGGGTTGAACATGCCTCGCATGTTCAAGGATCGTCCGGGGGACGATCCGATCCGATGCTCCTGCGCTGGCATGACGGCAGGGAAAACGTGTGGTTCGCGAGCCAGCGGTCTATCGGCAGGCAAAGGGCTCCATCACCGGCCGGATCGGCGTCACGCCGTCCGCCGCGAGCCGTGCGCTCAGCTGCGGAAAGCGGCGCGTGTCGAACATCGGATAGATCATGAACTGCATCAGCGTCGGCAGTCCCTCGGGCGTATCGAGCGGGCGCAGCAGCGCGTCGGCGCGCGCCTGATCGCCCAGCAGCGTTGCGGCGAGCCAGCGGGGGTTGATGCTTGGATCGGACAACGCCTCGATCCGTCGCCGCAGCGCCTCGGCCTCACCGCGCCGCCCTTCGGCGCACGCCTGCCGCATCTCGGCGACAAGGCGGTTGTCCTCGGGCAGCTTGCCCGCGCGCACACGCGCCAGCACCGTGCGCGCCTCGTCGGTCTGCCCCGCCCATAGCAGTGCGCGGTGTGCCTGATACTGGATCAGCGCGTTGTCGGGACGCAGTTTCAGCTGCTCGCGCGCGCGCTCGGCCGCCTTGTCGAACTGGAGCGCCATCACTGATGCGGTGATCGCGCGCGACAGCGGATTGCCGTTCTCGATCGAGAGCGCATGGATGCGCTCGGCGGCCCTCCCGGTCGCCGCGCGGTCACCCGCATAGGCCGACACGTCGGTCATTTCCTGCCAGCCGTCGATGTCGCGCGGGCGCAGTTCGAGATAGGCGGTCAGCAGCCGCAGCGCCTCGCGGAAGCGCAGCTGCATCGACGCGCGCGCCGCGCGATATTTGAGCGTGTCGGCGGGATCCTTGCTATTGGCGATCGCGGCGTTGACGCGTGTCATATAGCCCGCCAGCCTTTCGGCAGCAGTCCCCTCCTGCACGCCCGCCTGCGAATCCACGCGCGTCGCGCGCCCGAACCAGTTCTGCGCGGCCTTCCAGTGCGCCGCCGCGAAATTGGGGTCGAGCATGCGGGCGTGCTCATAGGCCGCGTTCGCCCGGCGCGCATATTCGAGATCGCCGAGGTCAAGGTGGCGCTGGTCATAGGCAAGTCCCTTCAGATATTCCTGATAGGCGTCGACCGAGCGTGTCCCCGCGTCCACCATCGCGCGCAGCTTGGCGGGATCCATCACCGTCTTGAGCGCCGAGGCGATCGCGAAGGCGGTATCCTCCTGGATCGAGATCACGTCGCGCTCGGCACGGTCGAAATTCTGCGACCAGAGATGATAGCCGTCCGACGCGCGGATCAGCTGCGCGGTCACGCGCACGCGCCCGCCGCTGCGCCGCACCGATCCTTCCAGGACGTGCGCGACGCCCAGTGCGACCGCTGCCTCCTTCACGGTCGCGCCCGAACGCTTGAGCCCGGCCGCCGAGCTACGCGAAGCGACGCGCAGGTCGGGGATGCGCGCAAGACTGTTGAGGATCTCCTCGGTCAGTCCTTCGGCGAACCAGCCCTGATCGCGTCCGGGCGAAAGGTCGTCAAAAGGCAGCACCGCGATCGACTTGACCTTCGCGCCCACGACGATCTCGTCGGACGGAGGTGCGCCGGCCCAGGGCCGCAGCGCGAGCAATACCGCGACCGCCAGCAGCACCAGCGCGCCAAGCGCAAGCCAGCGCCATGGCCAGCGGGCCCTGCCCCCGGCCAACACGCCTGCACCGATCGGCGCGGGCGCTTCGACCGTCCCGGATCGCGATTTTGGCTGGAGCGGCGGCGCCGGCGCGTCGTCGCTCTGCGCGACCGGCGGCAGGAAGCGATAGCCGCGGCCATAGACGGTCTCGATGACGTGCGGCGTGCGCGCGTCGTCGCCGATCGCGTGGCGCAGCTCCTTGATCGCGGTGGACAGCGCCGATTCCGAAACCGTGACGTCGGGCCAGACGCGATCGAACAGCTCGTCCTTGGTGACGAGCGTGCCGGGATTCTCCATCAGCACGCGCAGCATCCCGAACGCCTTGCCGCCCAGCCGCACCGGCCTGCCATCGCGCCAGAGGCGCTCGTCGCGCGTGTCGAGCCTGATCGGGCCCGCGAGCAGATAGCGCTGATGGGTCATCGCACCGGCCATGATCCTTGTGCCGCGGGATCGCCCAAACCGGCTCCGCGGACCCGCCTCAAAACCGCCTCATCATATGAGCGCCCGATCGCCCCGCCCATAGCGCCGACCCAAGTTACGGGACATGCGTAATTTTTCCGGGAACGCCCGACGTTTGCCTTCCAGCCTAACCTCGTGCTTCCAGAAGCGACATCGGACTGGAAGAACGTGCGCCCGGAAACTGTTGCACCGCCATTCTGCCCTTCTGGCAATAGGAGCCAACACCCGATAGACGGTCTCCAAAGGAGTTGAAATGAACGGTTTCCAATTGAGAGATTTCGGTGCGTTCGCAATGGGTTTGGCTGTGGCCGTGGTGCTTAGTGCGCCGGCCGACGCACGCCGGCGCGGTAGCTTCGGCAGCCGTGGAGCGCGTACCTATGATGCCCCAAGGGCAACGACTGTCGCGCCCAGGCAGACGACCCCCGTCCAGCGCTCCATGACGGAAAAGCCGAACGGCAGCCATGCCGCAGGTCGGCAGCCGCAGGCCGGGAAGATGGTCCCGGCGAAATCCGGCGGTCTTGCGAGGGGCCTGATCGGCGGCCTGATCGCTGGTGGCCTGATCGGCGCGCTGCTGGGTGGTGGCCTTGGCTCGTTGGCGGGCGCGGGCTTCCTCATGGCCCTGTTCCAGGCGGCCCTGATCGGCGGCCTCATCTGGTTCCTTTTTCGGATGTTCCGCCGCAAGCCCGCGCTTGCCGCTACTCATGGTGGCGCGATGAAGACGTCCTTCATGGGGATGGAACCGCGCCCGGCCCCGATGGCAACGGGATCACACGGCTTTTCGGGCGCTCCCCCCGCCATGCCAAATCATGACATCGAGATCCACAATGGCGACAAGCAGGTTTTCGAAAGGCTGCTGATCGAGGTGCAGGAAGCATTCGGGCAAGAGGATTATGGGCGCCTGCGGGAGCGGACGACGCCTGAGATCATGTCATATTTCGCGGAGGAGCTCAGCCAGAACGCCACGAATGGTCGCCGCAACAATGTGTCGGGCACGCAGCTGATCGATGCCGAGGTCGCTGAGGCGTGGCGCGAAGGTTCGACCGACTATGCCACCATCGCCATGCGGTATGAGAGCATCGACGTGATGCTTGATCGCAACAGCGGCGCCGTAATTGAGGGTGATCCCACCCGCCCGACGCGGGCGACCGAGCTGTGGACCTTTGCGCGTGAAGCAAATGGTTCGTGGCGTCTGTCGGCAGTGCAGGAATCCTAAGCTGTCAGGGAGATGGCGGGCGCTTTGATGTAGCACTCGCCAACTGCCGTTAGGCGCCGCAATCCCGGTCGTTCAGTGCTTCCGTGCCGAAGCCTGAAAGCAGTCGCGGACGTTCCAGCGGAGCCACGATGCCCGCATGCTGGGAAGGTCGCACCTTGTCCCGCGTGCGACCTGCCCGATCGACTACAGGACGCTGCGCCACAGCGTTAGCAGCGCCCCGTTGAGCGGCCCTCCGGTGAACTGAATCTCGTGGCCGGCACCTTCGATCGCTATCCGAGAGGCGCCAATCCGTTCAGCAAGCGCATCGCACATGGCATCGAATCCTGCGCTATGCCCGCCGGATACCACGAGTTTCGCAAAGACGGCCGATTCCAGCTCGGCGAGCGGTAGCTCAGAGTCCCAGATCGGCCGTCCGTGGCGGAACACCGGCACGAGCGGCACTGCAGCTGCGATCAGTTCGGGGGAAAGAACCTCCGGATCACTCCCCACCAGTTGCAGGAAACGGATGACCCAGTCCTCGTCCGGAAGATCCTGATCCCAGAGGCGGCGGACTTCTGCCACCAATGTTCTCGCAGCTTGATCATGCTGGCCCAGCGTGAATGTGGGTGGCTCCAACAGCGTCAGAGACAGAGTCGCATCGGGACGGCGGGCAGCGGCGAAAAGGGCGCCGAGTCCACCGTAGGAATGTCCCACTAGGTGGGCGCCATTGCCCATGAGGTCGGCAATGTCGGCGGCATCAACCAGAAAATCCTCGCCTCGCGCCGGCGGGCTTCGCCCATAGCCCCGCCGATCAGGTACCAGCAGACGAAAGCCTTCGTCGGCGAGCGGTCGCTGAGCCTCCCACTCGTCGGCTCCCGTCGCCAGGGAGCCGTGCACTAGTACAACGGGCACGCCCGACCCCCAGGAGTCTACGAACAGGTCGCTCACGGTTGGAGCCTCCGCTGGCGAGCCGGTGGCTGAACTCGGCTCGCTTCATAGCACCCGTTTAAGATGGAACGGCTCACCGTTGTCCGCAATGGGTCCAGACTGTGTAAAAACGTGCTGATGTGCTAATCTCCATTGCGATGATGGGGGGCGCAGATGGGGCGT
>NZ_JBYSXE010000033.1:0-42829 GCF_058781925.1 Sphingobium sp. FW306-1B-F04DB
ACCCTCCTGCATTGAAGCGTTCGCGACTTCGTACCATCCAGGAGGGTGACTACATCAATTACGCGGTGTCCGGATTTTGGTTCACTGCCGAACCCTCAATTGACCGAAAGTGGGTGGCGGGTTCAACTGGTCATCGCAACACCTTCTAATCATGCTGATGGAGGAGGTGTCCTATGGTGACGTCGCGGATCTGGTTCACGTCAGCGCAAAAGGCAGAGCTGTGGGAGCGCTGGAAGCAGGGTCAGAGTATTTCCTCGATTTCGCGGGCGCTGGATCGCAGGAACAAGACGGGTGTCCAGCGGATCGTGTCTTTGCACGGCGGCATCGCGCCGCCAGTCAGGCGCCGGGCGGTGTCGGCGCTCAAACTGGAGGAGCGTGAAGAGATTTCTCGCGGGATCGCGGCGGGACTTGCGGTTCGCGCTATCGCACGGGATCTCGGGCGCTCCCCCTCGACGATATGTCGCGAGATCGCGCGCAATGGCGGTGCGCCGGGCTACCGTGCGGCCCGGGCCGACAAATATGCCTGGCAGCGAGCGCTGCGGCCGAAGCGGTGTCGCCTAGCATGCAATGGACGGCTACGATGGCGCGTGGCGCAAAAGCTGGCGTTGCAGTGGTCGCCGGAGCAGATAGCGGGCTGGCTGAGGCGACAGTACCCGGACGATCCAGGCATGCGGATATCTCACGAGGCGATCTATCGCAGTCTCTTCATCCAGGCACGCGGCGTGCTGAAGAAGGAGCTGGCCGCGCATTTGCGCACCAGGCGCCAGATGCGCCAGGCCAAAGGCGCCAAGGGCCGGCATGGTCACGGGAAGATCGTTGATATGGTGTCGATCCGCGAACGCCCTGCCGAGGCCGAGGATCGCGCCGTGCCGGGCCATTGGGAAGGAGATCTTCTGACCGGCGCCAACGATACGCAGATCGCCACCCTCGTCGAGCGCCACAGCCGCTTCACCATGCTCGTCAAAGTGCCGAGGAAGGACTCGGCAACGGTCGTGACCGCGCTTGCCAGGCACATCCGCAGACTGCCGGAGGAGTTGCGGCGCTCTCTCACCTGGGACCAGGGCAGCGAAATGGCGCGTCACAAGACCTTCAGCGTCGCCACCAATGTGCAGGTTTACTTCTGTGATCCGCGCAGCCCCTGGCAGCGCGGCAGCAACGAAAATACCAACGGTCTTCTCAGGCAATACTTCCCTCGCGGCACTGACCTTTCCAGCATCTCGCAAGCTCAGCTCAACGCCGTTGCCCTGCGCCTCAATCAACGCCCCCGAAAGACCTTGGACTTCGAAACACCCGTCGATAAACTACGAGAGGTGTTGCGGTGACCGGTTGAACCCGCCACCACATTTCCGACATTCGGGCTCGGGGTTTGCTGGCAGCCCTCCGTGAAATTGGCTCAAGCGATTTCGGATCGGCGACGCTTCCCGCGCTTCAGGCTGCTTTCTTCTTACGCATGAGGACGAGGATCGCGTCGCGGTCCATGCCGCCGACGAGGAACACAACCACGAAATAGACGACCCCACCGGTGCCGACGAGCGCCATCACGCCCGCGAGCCGTTCCGCGACAGAGCCTGCAAACCAGCCGGCGAGCACGATGCGGACGCCCCAGAGCGCGGCGACCATCGCGAGACCGGCGGCGAACTGGCGTGCGATCCGGCCCCAGAGCCAGGGCTCGATGCGGAAATGCCCGCGCTTGCTCAGGATGACATAGAGCATCACGCAGTTGAGCCAGGAGCAGAGCGAGATCGCGGCGGCGAGGCCATAGATGCCGAAGGGGGGGATCAGCGCAAAGTTGAGAGCGATATTGGCGACGAGCACGATGCCTGCGGTCTTGACCGGGGTTTTGGTATCCTCGCGCGCATAGAAACCGGGCGTGATCACCTTGACGAGCACATAGGCGGGCAGGCCCGAGGCGATGATTGCAAGCACATTGCCAGTGACATAGGCGTCCTGGGCTGTGAAGCGGCCACCCTGGAAGAGGGCTGCGACAAGCGGGCCGGCCGCGACCGCGAGCGCAAGCGCGGCGGGCAGGCAGAGCAGCATCGAGAGGTCGACGGCGTTACCCTGAACCTTTGCGGCCTCCTCGGGCTCTCCTTTGGCGATGAAACGGCTGATGTGCGGCAGGATCGCGGTGCCGAGCGCGGTGCCGATCACGGAGAGCGGCAGCTGGTTCAGACGGTCCGAATAGTTGAGATACGACATCGAGCCTTCGGGCAGCCGCGTGGCGAAGAAAGTGTCGATCAGCTGGCTGATCTGGTAGACGCCCGCGCCCAGGGTCGCCGGGATCACGACGACAAAGAACTGCTTCACGCCCGGGGTCATGCGCGGCTTGCGGAGGCGCAGCGACACCCCTGCCTTGCGTGCGCCATGCCAGAGCAGGCCGAGCTGGAGAAAGCCGCCGACGGTGACGCCGACGGCAAGCGCGGTCGCGCTCTTCACCCCGCCATCGGGGACGATGAGCAGCGCCGCGAGCATCGCGAAATTGAGCAATGCTGGCGCGAAGGCGGCGGCCGCGAACTTCGTCAGCGAGTTGAGGATGCCCGAAAAGAAGGAGACGAGGCTGATCAGCAGCAGATAGGGAAAGGTGATGCGGCTGAGGAAGACCGTCAGCGCGAATTTTTGCGGCTCATCGGCATAGCCGGAGGCGATCGCCCAGACGAAGGCGGGCATCGCGATCTCGAAGAGCAGCGTGAACACGAGCAGCGTGGGAACGAAGAAGGCCAGCACCTCTTCAGAGAATTTCTTCGCCTCCTCCATCCCGCCGGGGCCGTGATAGCGCTGGCTGAACAGCGGGACGAAGCCGGCCGAAAAGGCACCCTCGCCGAACAGGCGGCGGAATGTGTTGGGAAGCCTGAAGGCGACGAGAAACGCGTCGGCCGACCCGCTGGCGCCCATGATGCGCGACATCAGCATCTCGCGCGCAAAACCGAAGACGCGGCTGACCATCGTCAGCCCGCCGATCGTGCCCATCGATTTGACGAGATTCATGGGCTTTCCTGTCCGGTCAGGCTTGCGACAACGGCGTCATTGCGAGCGAAGCGAAGCAATCCGGTGCGATGCCTGACGCTCGCTGGATTGCTTCGTCGCCTTGCTCGTCGCAATGACCGACAATCATGGGTGTAATGCCCGATATCAGGCCTGGCCCGCGGTCTCGATCTCGGCGAGCTGTTCGCCCTGCGCCTGGAGCTGGCTCATATAGAGCGCGCCGAAGTCCAGCGGCTCGAGCATCAGCGGCGGGAAGCCGCCATCGCGGACGGCATCAGCGAGGACGCGGCGCGCGAAGGGGAAAAGGATGCGCGGCGCTTCGGCGAGCAGGAAGGGCTGGAGCTGTTCCTCGGGCACGTTGCGCAGGCCGAAGAGCCCCGCATAGGCGAGCTCGACCTGGAACGCGACCTTGTCGGCGGCGGTCGCCTTCACGTCGATCTTGAGCATGACCTCGAAGACGTCGTCGGCGATCTTTTGCGGGCCGATGTTGAACTGGACGTCGATCTGCGGCTGCCCCTGCCACTGATAGACCGCCGGCGCGTTCGGATTTTCGAAGGAAAGGTCCTTAACATACTGCGAGATAATCGAAACCTGCGGAAGATCGTCCACGCCATTCGCCTGGGTCGCTTCGTTTTCCGCCGTGCCAAGTTCTTCGGCCATCATGTCCTGCCTTGATCGTATGAGAATTGGGTGCCGCGCCGCAGCGCGGAGCGTGCCGGGCGACTAGCAGGGGGCGCGGACAAGGGCAATGCCGCGCGCTCTCGCTTTTGCGTAAACCTACGCGTATGGCGGCCATTTGAAACAGTAGCGCGGAGCGCCTATATCGGGCGCACGGTCTGGACGGAGGTTGCGTGGTTACGGTTGTCATCCTGGCGCTTGTGTCGGTTTTCCTTGCCTTGCGGCTCTATTCGGTGCTCGGGAAGCGGACGGGGCATGAGCAGCACCCGCTGCCGCGCGCAGCCGAGGAGCGGCTTGGCCCCGCGCCGACCGGGGGCACCGTGACCGATATCAGCCCTGAAGCCTGCGTTGCGAGCGATCCCTCGATCGGTCCGGCCGCACAGCGCGGCGTCAAGGCGATCATGGGCGCCGATTCCTCGTTCGATCCCCCGCGCTTCCTCGAAGGAGCCAAGGCGGCGTATCGCGTGGTGCTCGAGGCCTATTGGTCGGGCGACGAGGCGCAGCTTGCCGAACTGGCGGGTGATGATGTCCGCGCGGCGTTTGTCGAGGCGATCACCGACCGCAAGGAGGCGGGGCACGTGCTTGACAACCGCCTTGTCGCGATCGAGCGGGCGATCATTTCCGATGCCGAGCTCGATAACCAGATGGCGCGCGTCACGGTGCGCTTCGATGCCGATATCGCTGCGGTGACGCGCGACACCGAAGGCAACGTCATCGCGGGCTCGCTCAACGACGCTGTGCCGACGCACGATGTCTGGACCTTCAGCCGTCATATCCGTTCCGACGATCCCAACTGGCTGCTGGTCGAAACCGACGAGGCGGCCTGACAATGCTTCGCCGGGGGGCGGGGATTGCGCTGGCGACGCTGGCGCTGGGCGCATGTGCAACGGTGCCCCGGCCCGTCGCCCCATCTTCGTCCACCCAGCCATCCAAGCCATCAGCCGAAGCGCCCAAGGTCGTGGCGCCCAAGGTAGAGCTGGTAAATGCGCTCGGCGCTGGCGTTTCCGCCGGACCTCCCATCGCGCAACTGGAGATGGCTGCCGAACAGGCGCAGCGCGCGCTTGCTGCATTTCGGATCAGTTGTCCTTCGCTCGTTAAACGCAGGGACACGAGCCTGCTCACCCAAAGCGCGGATTGGGTTCAGGTCTGCGCCGCCGCGAAAGCCTGGCCCAATGCCGACGCGGCTGGCTTCTTCCGCAACCATTTCGAGACGGTGCGCGTAGGCGACGGCAAGGGCTTCGCCACGGGCTATTTCGAACCGGAGATATTGGGATCGCGCACGGCCATGCCTGGCTATGTGCCGGTCTATAAGCGGCCCAATGATCTCATCGAGGCCGATCTGTCGCTTTTCAGCGACGGCCTCAAGGGCAAGAAGATTCGTGGTCGCGTCGAAAAAGATGCGTTGGTCCCCTATTACGATCGCAGCGCGATCGAGGATGGCGCATTGGCCGGCCGGGGGCTCGAGATCGCCTGGGCGGCGGATCCGGTCGAATTCTTCTTCCTGCAGATCCAGGGATCGGGGCGGCTCAAGCTGCCCGACGGCGGCGTGATGCGGATCGGGTATGACAACCAGAACGGCCGCGAATATACGGGGATTGGCAAACTCCTCCTCGACCGCGGTGAACTCCAGCGCGGCAAGGCGGGGATGCAGGGCATCATGGACTGGCTGCGCGCCAATCCCGAAAAGGGCCGCGCAGTGATGCGCGAGAACAAGAGCTTCGTCTTTTTCCGTGAACTGACGGGCCCCGGCCCGCTTGGCGCGCTCGGCCTGCCGGTAACGCCACGCGCGACCGTCGCTGCCGATCCGGCGTTCACGCCGCTGGGCGCCCCCGTCTTCCTGGCGCTCGATCGCCCGGAAACCGCAGGAATCTGGGTGGCGCAGGACACGGGCGGCGCGATCAAGGGGGCCAACCGGTTCGACACATTCTGGGGCGCGGGCGAAAACGCGCGGACGATCGCAGGGGGCATGGCGGCGCGCGGCGATGCCTTGCTGTTGCTGCCGCGCGGCACACTGACGCGGATCACGGGGGCAGGGGGCGATGGCGGGACGACGCCTCGACCCTGAAGAACGCGCTCTCTGGGCACGTGTGATCGCAAGCGTGACGCCACTGGCACCGCAACGCTTAGCCGCAGCGGCCGCCGAGCTCGTGTCCGAGCCCTCAGCCGTCGCGCCGAAGAAGCGGGCGCGCGTACCTGTAGCGTCACAGCAGCCCACGCCGCCGCCTCAGCCGCGCCCCGCGATCGG
Source organism: Sphingobium sp. FW306-1B-F04DB (assembly GCF_058781925.1). NCBI lineage: Bacteria > Pseudomonadati > Pseudomonadota > Alphaproteobacteria > Sphingomonadales > Sphingobiaceae > Sphingobium > Sphingobium sp. FW306-1B-F04DB. The sequence continues at coordinate 5,906 of NZ_JBYSXE010000033.1, forward strand.
CGAGACACTCGACGGCAGCTGGGACCGCAGACTGTCGCGCGGTGCGATCATGCCTGACATGGCGGTCGACCTGCACGGCCACACGCTCGATTCGGCGTACAGGCTGCTCGATGCGAGCCTTGATCGCGGTATCCGCAGCGGCGCGCGCGTGATCCTGCTCATCACCGGCAAGCCGCCGAGTGCCGACGGGCGCGGAGAGAGACCGATGCGCGGCGCGATACGCGCGGCTGTCGGTGACTGGCTGGGTGCCTCGCGCCATGCCGCGCACATCGCGGCGGTGCGCAATGCGCATCCCCGTCATGGCGGCGCCGGCGCGCTTTATCTCATCCTGAAACGCTTTCGTCCCACCTTGTAAAGCCAAATTTAACAAGGTTCTGGCAGGAAACCTTAATCGGGGTAGCCAATGGGGTGGCTTTCCGGGTTCTGGGAATGTCGTGGGAGCAACATGGAAGGCGTATCGCTAAAGAGCCGCGCTATCGCCTTTGCCATATGCGTTGGCGCGGGTGCCTTCATCCTTTCGGTGCTTGCGGGGGCGGGGACGGCGAGCCACGCCGACAATGCCGCCAACGCGCTGATCGTTGCGATCATCTGCTCGGTGATGAGCTGGGCTTCGGCGGATCAGGCGCTTTCCGCGGTGGCCGACGCGGTCGACAGCGCGATCAAGCGGCTCTCGGCCGCGGCGCATGGCGATTTCGAAACGCCGACGCCCGAACAAGTCCGTGAATATCTGCCCGAACTCGCGGACAGCATGGATGCGCTGTTCCTCGAGACGCGCTCGACCTTCGACAGCATCCACAATCTGGCGATGTTCGATCCCGTAACCTCGCTGGCCAATCGCACGAATTTTCGCCGCGACGTCGAACGCGCGCTGGGCGAGCTGCCCGGTGAGTGCTGTTCCGCGCTGCTCTTCGTCGATCTCGACAATTTCAAGGCGGTCAACGATACGCTCGGCCACGCGCAGGGCGACCAGCTGCTCGCCAAGGTCGCCAACCGGCTGCGCGCGGTCCTCGCCGCCGAACGCCAGGCGGGGCGCGAGGGGCGTCTGCCCGGCATGATCGGCCGGCTGGCGGGCGACGAGTTCACGATGTTCCTCCCCGACATTGCCGACGCCGATGACGCGCGGCGCGTCGCGCAGCGCATCCTCTATGCGCTCAACGAGGATATCGAGCTTTCGGGCCATGCGATCCGGGTCGGCGCGTCGATCGGTGTCGCGATCTACCCCGAACACGGACGGTCGTTGACGACGCTGATGAAGGCGGCGGACGTCGCAATGTACCACGCCAAGGCGAACGGTCGCGCCCAGGCGCAGTTCTATACCGATGCGCTCGCCGATGCGCTGAGTGAACGGCTGCAGCTTGAGCAGGATCTGCGTCAGGCGCTGACGCACGCGCATTTCCGGCTGGCCTTCCAGCCGCAGATCCTGCTGGCCGATGGCGCGGTCTCCACCGCAGAGGCGCTGTTGCGCTGGGAGCATCCCGAAGACGGCACGCGCCTGCCCGGCGAATTCATCGACATCGCCGAGGAGAGCGCCCTGATCGTCGAGATCGGCGACTGGGTGATCGATGCGGTGGCCGCGACCATCGCACGCTGGGACCGCTTCGGCATCCAGCAGCGGCTCGCGATCAACATCAGCCCGCGCCAGATCGAGCAGCACGATTTCTTCACGCGGCTGCGCCAGCGCATGGAGCATCACGGCGCGCCCGCGCGCCTGCTCGAGCTCGAGATCACCGAGGGGCTCGCCATGACCTGCGGCGACGCGGTGTTCCAGGAGATGGCGGCGTTCCGTCGCGACGGTGCGATGATCTCGATCGACGATTTCGGAACGGGCTATTCCAATTTCTCGCGGCTGCGCGACATGCCGATTGACCGCGTCAAGCTCGACCGATCGATGATCGCGGATATCGCGGTGTCCGAACAGGCGCGCGCCATCATCCACGCGGTGATCGAGCTGATTCACGGCCTTGGCCACAAGGTCGTCGCCGAGGGCGTCGAGACCCGCGAACAGGCCGACGTGCTCAGGGTGATCGGCTGCGACGCGGTGCAGGGCTATGTGATCGCCCCGCCGATGGACGAGCACCAGTTTCTCGACTGGACGCGCGCGGAGCGCCCCGCGCTCGCCGGATAGCGTCAGGCGGCCGCGTGCCGATCGGCCTGCGCGTCGCGGATCACCAGCTCGAAGATCTCGGTCAGCGCGTGGATGTCTGCGATTGCGGCCGCCTCGTCGAGCTTGTGCATCGTCGCGTTGCACAGGCCGAATTCGACCACCGGGCAGAGTTTCGACAGGAAGCGCGCGTCGGAGGTGCCGCCCGTCGTCGACAACTCGGGCACCAGCCCCGTGACGCGGCGGATCGCGGCCGAGACGATGTCCGACAGCCGACCCGGCTCGGTGAGAAAGGCTTCGCCCGATATGCGCGCGACGAGCGAAGCGTTGGGCGACTCCTCCGCACAGATCGCGCGGATCCGCTCCACAAGCTGCTCGCCGGTGTGAAGATCGTTGAAGCGGATGCTCAATCGCGCCTTGGCGAGCGCGGGGATGACGTTGGTCGCGGGATTGCCGACCTCGATATCGGTGATTTCGATATTGGAGGGCTGGAACCAGTCATTGCCCTGGTCGAGCAAGATCGCATCGATCCGCGCCAGGATCCGGACGAGCGCTGGGATCGGATTGTCCGCCATATGCGGGTAGGCGACATGCCCCTGCGTGCCGGCGACCTCGATCCACATGTTGACCGAGCCGCGCCGGCCGATCTTGATCATGTCGCCGAGACGGTGGACCGAGGTCGGCTCGCCGACAAGGCAGAGATCGGGATGATGGCCATTGGCCTTCATCCACTCGATCAGCTCGACAGTGCCGTGGACCGCGGGCCCTTCCTCGTCGCCGGTGATGATCAGGCTGAGCGTGCCCGGTGCGTCGGCGGCGCGCGCGGCGGCCGCGACGAAGGCGGCGATCGAGCCCTTCATGTCGACCGCGCCGCGGCCGTAGAGCAACTCGCCGCGGATCTCGGGGGTGAAGGGATCGCTCGTCCAGCCATTGCCCGGCGGAACGACGTCGAGATGGCCCGCATAGGCAAGGTGCGGTCCGCCCGAACCGCGGTGGGCGAACAGATTCTCGACGGGGCCGTCGGGCGCCTCGCCCGCGACAAGGCGATGTACCGCGAAGCCGATCGCGACCAGCGCCTCTTCAAGCACGTCGAATACCGCGCCGGTCGCGGGGGTGATGCTGGGCGCGGCGATCAGCCGGCTGGCGAGGTCGATGGGATCGATGGACGCGGTCATGCGCTGCGACTAGCTTTACCTGTGGCTTTTGCCTAGCCGGAGGATGCCATGCCCAAGCTCGACCTCGCAGCGATTCTCCAGACCAACGCGACCGGCTACCCGCCCGAGCATGCCGACAAGGTGCAGGGGCGGTGGTATCGCCGGCTGGCGCCCGCGAGCGGCCTTACCGACTTCGGTGCGAGCCACGTCACGCTGAAGCCCGGTGCCTGGTCCGCGCAGCGGCACTGGCACGAAGGCGAGGATGAACTCGTGGTCATGCTGTCGGGCGAGGCCGTGCTCATCGACGATTCCGGTCGCCATCCGATGCGCCCCGGAGACGTTGCCGCCTTTCCGAAGAATGACGGCAATGGCCATGTGCTGATCAACGAGAGCGAGTCTGATTGCGTGTTCGTTGCGATCGGGCGCCCAGCGGCTACCGACTGCCACTATCCGGACATCGACCTGCATCTCGACAGCAGCAGCGGCACGTTTCGCCGCAAGGATGGAAGCGAATTCTGACCGTAATATTACTGGAGTGCGGCATGCGCACCACCTGTGCTATAACAAATCCGCAATGAAGGGCCGCATACGTAATGGGTAATCGAGTTCTCATCGTAGAAGATGAGCCGACGCTGCTTCATGTTCTGGAGGCAACGCTGGAATATGGGGGGTTCGAAGGCGTTATCGCGCGCACCGGGCGCGCGGCGGTAGAGCTGTTCGACTCGGGCGGGATCGACGCGGTGCTGCTCGACATGGGGCTGCCCGATCTGAGCGGAAATGAGTTGCTGCAACAATTGCGCCAGCGTTCCAATCTGCCGATCATCGTCGTTTCGGGGCACGATACCGAGCGCGATCGTATCACCGCGCTCGACCTTGGCGCAGATGATTTCGTTCCCAAGCCCTTCCTGCCGGGCGAGTTGCTCGCGCGCATCCGCGCGGCGCTGCGCCGCTATGAGACATCGGCGACATCGACCGGGGGCGCCACGACAGAGGGTGACACGCTCACCATCGACTCCATCCAGCCGCTTGTGACGATTGCGGGCGAGAGCATCTACCTCACGACGCACGAGCATAAGCTGCTGACGATCCTCGCGGCCCAGCTCGACCGCGCGGTGACGGTCGACGAAATCGTCACCGAGATCTGGGGCAGCGCCGACCCGCTGCATCAGGGCAATCTGCGCGTGCTGATCCACAAGCTGCGCGACAAGATCGAAGCCAACCCCAAGGCGCCGCGCTTCCTTCTGACGGTGCACGGCATCGGTTACCGACTCCGGACGCACAGCAAGGAAAGTGCGCCCGCCGCGGCTTGATGGGGCTACGCGCCGCCGGCAACCCCGGCGCGCTCAGGCTCCTTGGGCGGTGCGCTCGAACTTCTCGATGACCCATTCCTCTTCCTGCGCGCCGGCGATCCAGTCCTGCATGAAGGGATGCTCGATAATCGCGCGCATATAGGGTTCGGCGAAGCGCGCGACGGGAAGCTGGTAGGTGATGAAGCGCGTGATGACGGGCGCGAACATCATGTCTGCGGCGCCGAAGTCACCGAACAGGAAATCGCCGTCGCCGCCGAAGCGCGCGCGGGCCTCCTTCCAGAGCTGCATGATGCGCGTGATGTCCTGCATCACCTCCGCGGAGGGCGGCTGCGCCTCGTAGATCTGGCGGATGTTCATGCTGTGATCGCGGCGCAGCGCCGCAAAGCTCGAATGCATCTCGGCGCACATCGAACGTGCCATGGCGCGCGCGGCCTCGTTCTCCGGCCAGAACAGGGTGCGCCGGGTTTTCTCCGCCAGATATTCGATGATCGCGAGGCTGTCCCACACCACGACATCGCCGTCCCACAATATCGGCACCTTGCCAGAGGAGGGCGCGAACTCGTCGCCCTCGCGGCGCCTGTCCCAGTCCTGATCGTAGAGCGGGACGACGTTCTCCTCGAAGGGCAGTCCCGACTGCCGGACCGCGAGCCAGCCGCGCAGCGACCAGCTGGAATAGGCTTTGTTCCCGATGAAGAGCTTGAGCATGTTGGGCGTGATAGAGCGCGGCGGCCCAACTCTCAACCGTCACACTGAACTTGTTTCAGGGGCCATGCGGTCTTTCGTTGTGCGTCAGCGTTTTCGCGTGGATGCTGAAACAAGTTCAGCATGACGATGAGGTTAAGGCAGGGGCGCGAAACCCCAGTCCTCGGCCAGGTCTCGCCACTGCGGATTGGCCTGTTCGATCAGGTTGATCTTCCAGTCTCGATGCCATCGCTTGAGCTGCTTCTCGCGCGCGATGGCGCCCTCCATGTCGTCGAACATTTCGAAATGGACGAGCCGTTTCGAATTGTAGCGCGAGGTGAAGCCTTTGATCAGGCCAGTGCGATGTTCGTGAATGCGCTTAAGAGGGATGGACGTGACGCCGATATACAGCGTGCCTCGCATCGCGCTTGCCAAGATGTAGGTGCAGGGACTGCGCTCCATATCGAAACGCTAGCGTCACAAAATCCGATCGTCATCCTGAACTTGTTTCAGGATCCATGCGATCTATCCGTTCACACCGACGTTTCCCTATGGATGCTGAAACAAGTTCAGCATGACGGTTACGCGGGCGTTCAAGTCAGCGATTCGATCACCGCGGCGCGCAGCTCGGCCATGCCCATGCCCGTTTCGCTCGAAGTCGCGATGATCTCGGGATGCGCGGCGGGGCGGGTGCGCGCCTCGGCGGTGGTACGTTCGATCACGGCGGCGAGTTCGCTGGCCTTGATCTTGTCGGCCTTGGTGAGCACCAGCCGGTAGCTGACCGCGGCGTCGTCGAGCATCTTCATCACGTCGCGATCGACATCCTTGATGCCGTGGCGGCTGTCGATGAGCACAAGCGTGCGCTTGAGCACCGAACGGCCGCGCAGGAAGTCGTTGATCAGGAAGCGCCACTGCTTGACGACGTCCTTGGGCGCCTTGGCAAAGCCGTAGCCGGGCATGTCGACGAGGCGGAGCAGCAGGGGGTTGCCGACGTCGAAGAAATTGAGCTCCTGCGTGCGCCCCGGCGTGTTGGACGTGCGCGCGAGGCCGTTGCGGTTGGTGAGCGCATTGAGCAGCGAGGATTTGCCGACATTGGAGCGCCCGGCAAAGGCAATCTCGGGCACGCTCATGTCGGGCAGGAACTTGAGCGCGGGCGCGGACTTCAGAAAGGCGATGGGCCCCGCGAAAATCTTGCGCGCGGCCTCGATCGCTTCCTCGGTTCGTTCCGTAGCGCTCATTGACGCAGGTCCCCAAACGTCATCCCCGCAAAAGCGGGGATCCATGAACGCGAAATCGTCCGGAGAAGACGGTGTTCCTGGATTCCCGCTTTCGCGGCAATGACAAGGAAGGGGATCGGCCTCACTTCGCGACCGCCTGGCTCAGCGAGGGGTGGCGGCTGTAGAGCCACTTCTGCTGCGCGATCGAGAGGATGTTGTTGGTGAGCCAGTAGAGCTGCAGGCCCGCCGCGAAGGGCGCCATGATGAACATGAAGACCCAGGGCATGATCCCGAACACCTGCTGCTGCACCGGATCGGCGGGCGCGGGGTTGAGCTTGAACTGCAGCCACATCGAGATGCCGAGCAGGATCGGCAGCACGCCGAGCGCGATCATCGAGGGCGGCGTGAAGTTCAACAGGCCGAACAGATTGACCGGGGTGAGCGGGTCGGGCGCCGAGAGGTCCTTGATCCACAGCACGAAGGGCTGGTGGCGCATTTCGATCGTCAGCAAGAGCACCTTGTAGAGCGCGTAGAAGACGGGAATCTGCAGCAGGATCGGCAGGCAGCCCGCGAGCGGATTGATCTTTTCCTGCTGGTAGAGCTTGAGCATCTCCTGCTGGAGGCGCTGCTTGTCGTCCTTGTGGCGTTCCTGGAGCGCCTTCATCTTGGGCTGGACGGCGCGCATGCCCGCCATCGACTTGAACTGCTTCTGCGCGATCGGGAACATCAGCGCACGGATGATCAGCGTGAGGCCGATGATCGCGACGCCGAAATTGCCGAAGACGCGGAACAGCCAGTCGAGCAGGTAGAAGATCGGCTTTTCGAACCAGTAGAACCAGCCCCAGTCGATGCCGCGGTCGAACTGCCTGATACCGAGTTCATCCTCATAGCGGTCGAGCAGCGCCACTTCCTTTGCCCCCGCGAAAAAGCGCGAGGTGCTGCTGAGCGCCTTGCCCGGCTGCACGATCTGCGGTTCACCGGTGAAATCCGCCTGATAGGCCTTGTCGGAGCCGACCCGGAAGGTGGCATTCATCGGCGCGCCCTGATCGGGGACGAGTGCGGTCAGCCAGTATTTGTCGCTGAAGCCGAGCCAGCCGCCTTTGGAGGCGTTCTGCACGCCGGTATTGCCCGCTTCGTCGACATCCTCGAAATTGATGCCGTAATTGGCCGATCCGTTGAACACGCCCATCGGACCGGTGTGGATCGTCCAGCTGTCGGGATCCTTGGAGACGCCCTGACGGCTGACGAAGCCGAAGGGCTGGGCGGCAACGGCGCCAGCGCCGGTGTTGGCGACGGTCTGCTTGACCGTGAACATATAGTCCTTGTCGACCGACAGCGCGATCTCGAAGCGCTGGCCCTGTCCGTTGTCCCAGCTGAGGGTCACTGGTGTGGCGGGGGTCAGCGTGGTGCTATTAGCGGTCCAGACGGTGTCGGCGGTGGGGGCGACGAGCCCCTGGCCCGTCCAGCCGAAGCCCGCGAGATAGCTGTCCTTTGCGCCGGCGGGCGAGAGCAGCCGGATCGGCGGCGAATTCTTCGCGATCGTCTCGCCGTAGCGCGTGAGAATCAGATCATCGATGCGCGCGCCCTTGAGGTTGATCGAACCCTTGAGCGCGGGCGTGTCGATCTTCACGCGCGGCGCCTCGGCTAGTACGACGGCGCTGTCGCGCGGCGCCTGCGCGGCGCCCGGCACCGGGCTCCCCGTCGCATGGGGGACGGGCACCTGCTTGCCGTCGACAACCTTGGTTGCAGGCGGATTGGCGGTGGGGAAATAGCGGTCGGAGATGAACGTCCAGCCCAACAACACAAGTGCCGACAGCACGATCGCCAGGATCATGTTGCGATTATTGTCCAACGTCATTCCCCCAAATCATGGAATAGGCCCAAATCATGGAACAGGATCGTAGCCCGAGCCGCCCCAGGGGTGGCAGCGGGCGATGCGCCTGGCGGCAAGCCAGGAGCCTTTGAGTGCGCCATAGCGGCTGAGTGCGGTGATTGCATAGGCCGAACAGCTCGGCTGATAGCGGCAGCTGGGCGGCAGGATCGCCGAGGGGCCGAGCTGCCACAGGCGGGCGACACCGATGAACAGTTTCGCGATCACGGCCGCGCCGCCTTTGCGAGCGCCCTGGAGAGTTCGCGGCGAAGATCGGAAAAGTCACGTTCCACGCCGCCGGCACGCCCGATCAGCACATGGTCTGCGCCTGCTATGCCCTGATCGGGCAGCAGCTCGCGGATGAGCGCACGAAAACGGCGCTTCATCCGGTTCCGGACGACAGCGCCGCCGATCTTCTTCGTAACCGTGATTCCGTAGCGAACGAGCGATTCGCCATCGTCGCGCGTGCGCACGAGCAGGACGAAGCCCGGCATCGCCACACGCTTGCCGCCGTTCGCCGCCAGATAGTCGGCGCGACAGCTCAGTCCGATCAGGCCGACAGAACCTTGCGGCCGCGGGCCCGACGGGCACGGATCACGTTGCGACCGCCCGGGGTCGCCATGCGGGCGCGAAAGCCGTGACGGCGGGCGCGCACAAGGTTGCTCGGCTGGAAGGTGCGCTTCATCGCTCATTTCCTCAAACGTCAAAATAGAAAATGGCCGCCTCAGGCGGGCGGCCGCTGTTGGGGGGCGGATATTGAAATCGGGGGAGGAAGTCAATCGGATTCGGCCGCCTGCTGCCGCGCAATCCGGGCGCGGCGTTTCGCGCTGCGGCGCCTGAGGCTCCAGTCGGCCCACTCGCCATATTTGGGGTGGCGCTTCTTGAACGCGACATAGCGTTTCTTCGCCCATTGCGAATTCTTGAGCGCAAGGCTCGCGCCGATGGCGAAGACGACGATTCCGCCGGGGCCGGGAAGCGGTGCGACGACGGGCGCCAGCACGATCAGCGCGCAACCGAGCAGGAACAGCGCGTAGCGCACGCGCTCGTCGCGGACCATAGCGGAAAGGCGTTGCTTCAGCCACATGTCGGCGATGTGGGAAGCGGCCTGCACGCGCGCAAGGCGCCGCCTCGCCGTTCGTCGAAAACACGTCTCGACTCCGCAACGATCTGCCGCCAGACTGCGTCGGAACAAAACGGGGGCGGAACATGGTATCCATTGTTTCGACAGTGGCTTATCTGGGGCTGGAAGCGCGCGCGGTGGAAACGCAGGTGCAGGTGGCCGCGGGCGTTCCTGCATTCGTGGTCGTCGGGCTTCCGGACAAGGCGGTGGCCGAAAGCCGCGAGCGCGTTCGCGCCGCGATCGCCGCGATCGGGCTCTCACTTCCCCCCAAGCGGATCACGGTCAACCTTTCGCCAGCCGACCTTCCCAAGGAGGGATCGCATTATGACCTGCCGATCGCGCTCGGCCTGCTTGGCGCGATGGGGGTGATCGATGCCGAAACACTCGCCTCCTATGTCGTCGTGGGCGAACTGGGGCTCGACGGCCGTGTGGCGTCCTCGCCGGGCGTGCTGCTTGCGGCGCTGCACGCGTCGGAGGCGGGACAGGGGCTGGTCTGTCCCGCGGCGCAGGGGGGCGAGGCGGCCTGGGCAGGCAATGTCGAGGTCGTCGCTGCCCCCGACTTGCTGAGCCTCCTCAACCATTTCAAGGGAAGCGCGCCGCTCCGCCCGCCAGTGCCCGGTGAGGTGGCGCTCAACGGCCACGGCCCCGACCTGCGCCAGGTGAAGGGGCAGGAAACCGCCAAGCGCGCGCTCGAGATCGCCGCGGCGGGCGGACACAACCTGCTGATGATCGGGCCGCCCGGGGCGGGCAAGTCGCTGCTCGCATCGTGCCTTCCCGGCATCCTGCCCGAGCTTGGGCCCGCTGAGGCGCTCGAAGTATCGATGGTCGCATCGGTCGCGGGCGAACTGACCGATGGCAGGCTGATCCGTGCGCGCCCCTTTCGGAGCCCGCATCATTCGGCGTCGATGGCGGCGCTTGTGGGCGGCGGGCTGCGCGTACGGCCGGGCGAGGTGAGCCTGGCGCATCTCGGTGTGCTGTTTCTCGACGAATTGCCCGAATTCCAGCGCGCGGTGCTTGATTCGCTGCGCCAGCCGCTCGAAACGGGAACGGTGAGCGTCGCACGCGCCAACGCGCACGTGACCTTTCCTGCGCGCGTCCAGATGGTCGCGGCGATGAATCCGTGCCGCTGCGGGCATCTCGGCGATCCTGCGCTTGCCTGCGCGCGGGCGCCGCGCTGCGCCGCCGACTATCAGGCAAAGGTCTCGGGGCCATTGCTCGACCGGATCGACCTGCATGTCGAGGTGCAGGCGGTAACCGCGGCCGATCTCGTGCTTCCGCCTCCCGCCGAGGGATCGGCCGAGGTCGCGTCGCGCGTCGCAGCCGCGCGGACGATCCAGACCGCGCGCTATGCCGGGCAGGGCATTCGCACCAATGCCGAGGTCGACGGCGAAATGCTTGAAGATGTGGCCACGCCCGACGAGGCAGGGCGAAAGCTGCTCGCCCAAGCGGCCGAGGCGATGCGGCTCTCGGCGCGCGGCTATACGCGGATCCTGCGCGTTGCGCGCACGATCGCCGATCTGGCGGGTAGCCAGCGCGTAGGCCGCGTCCATGTCGCCGAGGCGCTCAGCTATCGGCGGCAGGCGCCGCGCAACTGAATTTTCTTGCCAGCATCGGCGATTGGCATAGTCTTCGCGATATCCACGACAAGGTGGATGAAGCAAAGGGGGAGTGAAGCCATGGAATGGGCAACGTTACCGCTGAAGAAATATGCCGAATTCACTGGGCGTTCGCGTCGCAAGGAATATTGGATGTTCGTACTTCTGGCTGTCGTCGTTTATGTGTGCGCGATGGTCATCGACCGGATGCTTGGCATGTCCCAGATGGTTGCCGGCCTGTACGGACCCGCTTATTTGCTGACGGCGCTCGCGTTGCTCGTGCCCAGCATCGCGGTCAGCGTCCGCCGGTTGCACGATACTGATCGGTCAGGCTGGTGGCTGCTCATCGTCATCGTTCCGCAGCTGATCTCGATGTTTCTGATCCTCTCGGGCAACCTCGTGGTCGGCGGCACGATGAGCATGGTGACGCTGGTCTGCGCCGTTATCGTGCTCGTGTTCATGGTGCTCGACGGGGTCAAGGGCGACAATCGATACGGGTCCGATCCGAAGGCCGGTGAGGTGTCTGCCGAATAATGACGCCCGGTAGTTGCGGGCGGCCCCAGTCTCGGCTAGGGCCGCCCTTCGCTGCCCCTGTGGCGAAATTGGTAGACGCATTCGACTCAAAATCGAACGCCGCAAGGCATGCTGGTTCGAGTCCGGCCAGGGGCACCAAAAATCTTTCCGTGTACGTCCACTTGCGTCCGTAAGCGGTATGTAAAACAAGGGTTTTTTGGCGTATCCTGTTCGGCCTCGTCCGGGCGAAATTACGCCTATCCGATTCATTTGATGGTATCTGGATGGGTTTTGCCCGGTTTGACGACCGGAGATACCATCATGCTCTTGACCGCCCTGGCCGTGAAATCGGCAAAGCCCCGGTCGAGGCCGTACAAGATGTGCGACTATCTTGGGCTCTATCTGCTCGTGACGCCGAAGGGCCAAAAATACTGGCGTCTCAACTATCGCTGGATGAGCCAGCAGAAGACGCTGGCGCTTGGCGTCTTTCCTCAAATCACCTTGAGCGAAGCCCGGAAGCGGCGCGATGCCGCCAAAAGATTGCTTGCGGACGGCGTTGACCCATCCGAGGAGCGCAAGCTCAAGACCCTGGCCGCGCAACTTGCCGCAGCAAATACCTTCAAGGCCGTCGCCGAAGAATGGGTCGCGAAAGCGCAAAAGGAAGGACGCGCTGACATCACGGTCCATAAGCTGCGATGGCTGCTCGGGCTCGCCTATCCATCGATTGGCCGCAGGCCCATATCAAGGATTACCACTCCCGAACTCCTGGCGGTCATCAGGAAAGTGGAGGGCAGGGGGCATCATGAAACCGCACAGCGCTTGCGCAGTGTGTGTAGCCGGGTGTTTCGCTACGCGATCATCACCTCTCGCGCCGAGAGAGACATCGCTGCTGATCTTCGAGGCGCACTGACAACGCCCAAAGTGACTCACCGTGCGGCGATAACGACGGTGGGCGAGGCCGGCGAATTGCTCCGCGCGATCGACGGGTACAGCGGGCATTTCATGACGAGGATCGCATTGCGTCTTGCGCCGCATGTCTTTGTTCGACCGGGCGAACTGAGAATGGCACAATGGAGCGAACTCGATCGGGAAAAGGCCATTTGGACCATTCCAGCCGAAAAGATGAAGATGCGCGTGCCACACAGGGTGCCACTCTCACGCCAAGTCGTTGCTATTCTAGCAGAGATTGAGCCCATCACGGGTGACGGAAGATACGTGTTTCCATCGCATTGGAGCCCGATGCGACCGATGTGTGAAAACACATTGAACACCGCGCTGCGCCGGATGAGCTATGCACAGGACGAGATGACCTCGCATGGGTTCAGGGCGATGGCGGCCACCCTGCTGAACGAGATGGGCAAGTGGAATCCCGACGCCATCGAGCGGCAGCTGGCGCATGCAGAAGCGAATGGGGTGCGCCGTGCCTATGCGCGTGGAGAATTCTGGAGTGAGCGCGTGGCGATGATGCAGGAATGGTCGGATTACCTCGACATGCTTCGCGATAGGGCGCGGATCCTGCAGCCGAAATTTGGTGTGAGGTGTGACTGACTTTGGGCGCACTCCAGTCATAGCACACGACCTGATCTGAGCCGCATGGCTCGCGCCATCCGCGCTCCCGCGCGGGTTTGCTGGTTGGCCGGTCCGGCCTGAGCGGGATGGGCGTCGCTTGCCCTTAGCCCCGCCCGGGCGTGCCGCAACCCGCTGACGCGGGTCCTCCTCTGCGTTGCGGCCCTACACCCCACCCCATCGCGCAAGCGCGGTGGGGACCCCGAGGGGATGCGGCCCGCCCTTCATGGGCGGGGCTGCCGGTCCGCTCCTGTCGCCTAACCCCAACTTTCCGGTCATTCAGCGCGCCGGGCGCGCATCCCCAAACCGGACATGGCAGCTACCTGCGGTTTTCCGAAAAAAGCTGCCTTTCCGGACTCGCCAACATTGCAGACATAACGGCAGTGTGTGATCTTATGGTGGGGGTGACGCGATGATTGAGAATTTTTGGTGAGGCGGGCAGCGGCAATCGTGCTGCTGGTCATCGGGCTCTGTTGCGCGATGGTGTCACTTTTCGCCATTTTGGGGCACGGCTCGGTCGAGCACACTGTTCAACACAGCAAGCAGATTGCAGCTCAGTTGCGGAAAACCGCAGCATTCGCGGAGGCGTATCGCCAGCAACATGGACGATTGCCGACCAACGAAGAGCTTCTCGCGTGGTCGAAGGATCAACCTCAGCAGCGGGGCACGTATGTCATCCTAGAGCCTGGAGTTGGCCAGTTTGGAGAGGAAGCTGTCGCGCAGCTAGGGAGGCCGCAAAAGGACGATTATTTCATCGGAATGTGGCGCGGTGAATGGATGGAGTATTATGCACCCTCATCGGGAAGGACCACGCTCAGGTTCGATGAAGGCGACTACTACGTTCTTGGCAGTCGCAATCGCGATATGATTCTTGGGGGGCTGCTGACCCTTGTGACACTTGCCTGCTCAATCGGGCTGTGGACTGGCAGACTGACACGGCTGTCAATCGTTCACCTCGGGCTGAACGTCCGCTAACCCGACAGCGCTAACCCTTTGACGCCTCTGGACACCTCCCAGAAGCGGTCGTCGTTCTCAATCTGAACGTATGGCAGGAATTGGGAGCCAGAAATGGCCCCTGCTATGACCGCTTAGTTGGCGGTTGCTGCCAACGCCGCTAACGAATGGGCGATGGCAGCTGAGCCAATGTCTGCTGCGAGGTAAGTCGATCTGCAGCTTGGACAGTGATGCCATGACAAGCACAGGACAGAATTGGCGTCAGAGGCCTAATCGATGTGGATCGTTGGCGAACGGCGACTTGCCATATGCACGACGGAACTGACCGATGGGTGCCGCCTCGACCTCGACCGGGATGCGCCCGGGCGTCTCTTTCCACGCGACAATCAGGCGGTCGATCGCGGACAGCTGCCAGCTCCATCCTCGCTGGCAAAATCAAAATACATGTGGATAAGCATGGTGCGCGTGATGCACATCACGACGGTCGCTAACTCCAACCGTAAGTCTGAAAGGCTTCAGCGAAGTTGCTAAGTGGAGTGGACGTCAATTGCTGCGCTTGATGTCCAGGCATCGGTCACGTCCGCAGGCGCCCTCATAAAGGACTCGCATCGCTGCTTCATCGCCCATCTGCGCCATCCAGCTCCCTTCCCCCTCTACTCGTCACTATCCACGCTGTTCCAGGCGGCGACAAGCGCGGCGGCGCGGTCCCGGATTTCACTCAGCGATCGCCCCGGCGCATAGAGCGAGGAGCCGATCCCGAAGCCACTCGCCCCCGCGCTTCGGAACGCCGCCATATTGGTGGCATCTACACCGCCGACAGGCAACACCGGAACCGTCACCGGCAACACGGCGCGCAACGCCTTCACGAATGCGACGCCGCCGATTTCCGCCGGGAAAAGCTTCAGGCCATCCGCGCCGGCCGCAAGCGCATCGAAGGCTTCGCTGGGGGTATAGAAAGATGGCAGCGAGACAAGTCCTTTCGCTTTCGTCGCGCGAATGACCGCGGGATTCATGTTGGGCGAAATGATGATCCTGCCGCCGGCCGTGGCGACGGCATCGACATCCTCCACGCGCAGCACGGTCCCGGCGCCGATCAGGGCACGATCGCCGAATCGCCGCTGAAGGATGGAAATGCTCTCCAGCGGATCGGGCGAGTTGAGCGGGACCTCCAAGCAGCGAAAGCCGGCTTCGATCAGCACCTCGCCCACGGCCTCCGCCTCGCCCGGGCCAAGCCCGCGCAATATCGCAATGAGAGGCAGATGGGTCAGCAGGTCGGTCCAGTTCATTTTATTTCTTCTCCAGCAGGATGCTGCGGCCGATCATGGAAAAGCCACGCATTGAGGCGCTTTCGCCGTCGATTATCGAAAGCTTGCCTGCGCCCGCCTCACGCAGGGCAGTGGCGTATCGATCGGCAAGGGGGCGGGCGGTACCAAGTGCATCCGGATCGGCAGGGCAGGGAAGATAGGGTGCTTCGCGCCAGCCATTGCGGCTGCCGATCATGCCGGCAAGCACCAGCGGAGTCTGCCCGTCGATCCAATCGTCGATGAGATTGCGCAGTACGTCCGCAAAATCGCCGCCCCGGACCGAGGCAATGCCCGCATCATTGGCGCGGTGGTCGGTTGCGCGGCCATCAGCCTCGAAGCGCCAGGCCCGCAGCCGGGTGGCGCCCCAGTCGATGCCGATAAATGCGCTCATCCCGCGAACACCGCGGAGGCGATGCCCCGGACACCCGCATCGACTTCGAAAAGCGCGCCAGCATGTTCCTCATGCTCGGCGCCGAGCGCGGCGGATGTGACGAACAGCCGGTCGAGATTTTCGCCCGCGAATGCGCAACTCGTGATGTTGCTCGCGGGGAGAGCGATTGAGCGATCGAACGTGCCGTCGGGCAGGAAGCGGCTGATTCGCCCCCCGGCCCAATGGGCGATCCATACCCCGCCTTGCGCATCGGTGGTCATCCCGTCCGGATAGCCCCAATCATCCTCGAAGCGAAGGAACACGCGCTTGCCGGTGATCGCGCCATCGTCCGCCAGGTCGAACGCGTAGACCGTCCTTATGCCGCTATCGGTATGATAGAGCGTCCTTCCATCCGGGCTGAATGCGGGACCATTGGCGACCAGATAGCCGTCGTCCTTGCGCGACCATGTGAGGTCGGCGTCGAGGCGGTACAGCGCGCCGCTGGCGTCCAGATCCCGGTCGTCCTTGCTCCCCGCCCATATCCGCCCGGCCGGATCGACCTTGGCGTCGTTCAGGCGGTTACGCGGCCGGTCGGGCTCGGGATCGCCGATCGGCTCCACGGCGAATGGATCGAGCGAAAGGCGCGCAAAGCCGCTCTTGAGGCCGATGATCAGGTCATCGCGCCCCGCGCGTTCGAGTGCCCATCCGATCGATTCATCGAAAGCCCAGCTCTCGATCGCCTCGCTTGCCAGATCCATGCGGTGCAGGGCAGGCGCCAGAATGTCGACCCAGAATAGCGCCTGGTGGGTAGGCGACCAGAACGGTCCCTCCCCGAGAATCGCCTTTTGCGACGTGTTGACGATGCGGAATTGGCTCATTTTCCGTCCATAATTTCAAATCACGGAGGTGAAGCGCCGAACGCGGCGATGTGCCGCTGTCGGGCGTCCGGCATCAGCTCCCGCACATCAGATCGTGCTGCGTCCGCTGGCGCCGCGGGCTGATCGCAGGCGGCGGTCGCGGTAGTGCCCATGAGGAGTCTCTCATTGAAGGAAACTCGATCGTCAGACCGCGGCACCTCCCCGCCCAAAGCCGATGAATATCACGCTACCAATCTTGCCAGCCGGGTGAGGTGATCAGCAGCAAATGCGTGATCACCCAGATTGGCTGGCCGCTTGGTTAAATGCCTAGTTCGCCTGGCTCGCCGAGCCGATACCATGCTTCGTCAGGAACGCCTTGATGGCAGTGTAGGCTTTGAGATTCTCCTCTCGAGTGAATCCCCCGTGCCGGCCTCCTGGAATCGTGACAAGCTCTTCATCCACTCCCGCCTTTTTTAAGGCCTCGTGCAGGCGAACCGAGTGCGTGTAGGGCACGGTTGGATCGGCGTCGCCATGCACTGAAATGACCGGTGGCAAACCGGGACGAACATGGCTTAGCGGAGACGCTCGTTTGGCGATCTCGACACGGTTCGGCAAACTCCCCAGCCATTGGACAGCATAGGGTTTCATATTTGCGCCATGCAGAAGGTCTGCCACATCCGAAATGCCATACCAGTTCACGATGGCCGCAACCTTTAACTCCTCCGTTCCTGGGCATTGCCGGTCCATTCCGGCGGAAGAGGGCATCAGGCCTGTCGTTAATGCAAGATGTCCTCCGGCGGAGCCGCCGGAAACCACCAGCTTGCTCGTGTCGAAACCATATTCCTTGGCATTGCGGATGACCCATCGGAGTGCGCACAGGGAATCCTCAACAGCCGCTGGCGCTGGCGAAACGCGAGCCAATCGATATTCCACGTTCACCACGTTCCAGCCCATTTCCAGATAGGGCAGAAGATTGAATGTGGCCATTTCCTTGCTGCCGCCGGTCCAGCCGCCACCGTGAATCCAGATCAGCGTCGGTTGGGGGGTGGTGACATCGTACCGGGAATAGACATCAAGTTTCGCTTCGAAATTGTTGGCGGTCAGATACGTGATGTTCGGGACAATGCGATACCGCGCTGTAACGCTCTCCGAGAATGCCTGACCCGAAGCCGTCGCCGACGGCAGGGCAAATGCGCATAGAATCAAGGCAAGGAATCGCGCAAAATGGTTCATGTGGGCCTCTCAAATTTTTTTGGGTTTTATGAGGTCGCCGCCGACTTCCTCGCTAAGCGGTCAGGGCCGGAGCTTTATCGTCGGCACGCTGTAGGTCGATCCGTCTTGGTGCTCGACGCGCAGTTCCAACGAGATCGGTTCCGTGCCGATGTCGAGCGGTGCGCTGAACTCGAACGGATATCGCGCGTCGGTGATCTCCTTTCCACCCGGCATCCGGAGCGTGGCGCGGCGAATTTGACGGTCATCGCCGCTCAGCCAGACGAATGCGCTGGTGGCGCTCGGGGTGAGCTTTAGCAGCATGGAGCTGACGCTGCCGACTGGCGTTTCGATCCGTTCGAAACTCTCTCTGGACGCCAGCTGCTCCTGTGCGAAATAGTCGCGCTGCAGTCGCGTGTACGGGTGCGCATCGGGAATTCGGACGAACGTCACCTTGCCCGGCGCTACGGACGCGCTGAATACGCCGTCCATTACCGTGGCTTCGCGAGCGGCTGCGCCATCGGAAATCAGTGCGCTGTACGGCCGCCCCGCTTCCAGAGGCACCCGGTCAGTGTCGATGCGGATTCGCGCGGTGACCGGCGCCGCGCTTTCGTTCGTGAGCGCAATGAGAAGGCCGTCCGGACCATAGCCCGTCAGATAGCTCACCGCGGGAGAATCGACCTTCAGTACGCCCGTGGGCATCCACAGCCGCGCCTCGTGGCCGTACATCCGCCCGGGCCGGTCGCCATAGACCTTGGCTTTCAGATAGGCATAGCCTTCGGCGTAGCGCGAAGGGAATGTGATGGCGCCGCCGCTTTTGGTCTCGAAGTCCGAGACGAGATAATCGTAGAGCATCGCGATGTGCGGCCACACATGGTTGTAATACATGTGCGAATAGGTGAATTTTTCGAAGGGACGCAGCGGATAATCCCGGCGCTGGAAGGCTGCGGAGAAGGCGCTGACGTAGGAATAGGTGGGAAAGTTGGCGTAGCGGCCTATCACCGCCGAGCGCGCGATGCCCCTGAGGAACGGATCGCCGGATGCGTCCGCCACCCGCAGGAAATAAGGCGCGTACATCGCAAGCAGCACCGCCTGATTGTAGGCATGGGTGTTGGCAGCCTCGGGCGTGAGCCCGATTTGCGACAGCTCCCACGCGGGCACGACCTGCTTCGGCGAGTCAATCGGACTGTGCTTTGGAGCGGTGAAGCCGTTGGCCTCGCCTAGTGGCGCGCCCTTTTCGTCCACCGTTACATTGCCATCGGGAATCCTGGGATAGAGCCACGCATAGGTTGCGTAGAGCTGCGCGCCTTCGACCGCGGCGTTGAGATAGCGCTTGTCCTTCGTCTCCTCATAGAGCTCGAACAGGTCGACCCAGCGCGGCGCATAATCCGACCAGAACTGCCCGCCCGACGCGCCGTAGGACGAAATTTCGAGCCGCACGTCGGAGAAGTCGGTCTGCGGCGTCGCGATCCGGGACTGGATATAGGCATCGGCCTTGGCGCGTGCCTCCTTCAGAAACTTCGCATCGCCCGTCAGTCGGTAGAGCGCAAGGCGTTCGGCGAAGGTGCCGCCCTCGCTCACCAGTGTCTGGTTGAGCTGGCGGTGCTTGCCGGCCATATCGAGAGCCGCGGCGCCGAACACCGGGCTGCGCCCGCGGAACATCTGGTCGAGCGCCACCATCTCGGAGACCTCGCCGGTTGGCCCCGCCATGCGATGCGACGGCGACTGCTTGGTCTCGCCAGGATTGAGCGCGAACAGGAATTTCTCGCGCGACAGCATATATTCGGCGACCGGCAGAGCGCGACGGCGATAGATCTCGGGATCATCGCGGATCAATGCCGTGCCCAGTGGGTGCAGCGCCGAAACGACCTTGACCGTGCCCGGCACATCGGCGCGATAGTCAAAGCCCTTCAGATCCGCGTTCCAGCCCGAATAGGTATCGTTCATCGCGAAATCGACCATATTGTCGATCGTCTCGTTGAGCGATGTCCTGCGGCTCTCGCGCCGGTCGCGGAAGCCGTAGAGGTCGGTCGCGACGTGGCGATAGGTCTCGTACCAATTCCGGCGGCTGAGAATCACGCGCGCCGTGAATGCGAAGGGCTTGCCTGCCTCCATCATCGATCCTGCTCCGCCAAGGACAGGGGCGAACACCGCCGGCTGGGCCAGGCCCTGCTGGTTACGCAGCATCACGCCGAAGCGTGAATTCTCCTTCACCGGTAGGCGGAACGGGCTTTCCGACGCATCTGGAGCGATGCCGTTCAGAACCCCGCGCTCGACATGGAAGGTGAAGGGGAGGCCGCCCATGCTCTCGGTGGAGAGCAGTGGCGCGCGCGGGAAGCGCCTTTCCTGCCAGACGAGCGGCTGGTGGATGCGCTCGGCCTTTGCCTGGGCGATCGCCGGGGCGCCGGTATAGCCGATGCTGTACCAGCCGCGGCGGCTGGGGGTGAATACGAAGCGCAGCATTGGCTCCGATCCGTCGGCCGGCGCGGCGAGCGTCGCGCTGAGCGAACCCTGCTCGACCGACCCAAAGCTCCAGCTGATCGTCCCATCGCGCTCGCTCGCGCCTGAAGCGCGCAGGGTGATCGTCCGCCCGGCATCGAACATCACGTCGGTCTTCTCGGTCGAGCCCGGCTTGTTCCACATCGGCAGCGCATAGCCTTCGGCGAAGCTCGCATTGTTGAGCGAGCTGCTGAAGCGGTACTTGGGGTCGGCATCGGATACGACGAGCGTGAACACCGGCTCAAGCCGCCGCGTGGCCCCTTCGTGCGACACCTCGACGCTGCGGTCGGCAAGTAGCCTGAGCCGGTAGGTTTCCTTCGCCTCCGCGGCCGGGCACAGCATTGTCGTGGCAGTGAGCAGCGTCGCCAGGTGCAGGGTACGCATGGGTTTTTACCTCTCCGATTTGTTCGTTGAGCCTCGCGTCGCTTTGGCATTGACGCGATAGGCAAGATCGCCCGAGGATGCCCGGCGGACGTAGATGCTCAGCCGTGCGCTCGGAGAAGCGAGCGTCCAAACGGTCTCGCCCTCGGCCGCCCAGGCTGTACCGATGGTCGCCGGCAGCAACAGGGCTGCAACCAGGCTCCTCAAGATCGTTGGCATTTAAGCTCTCCAGAAGAGTGCTATAGTAGTCACATCAGGCGATTGTCAACGCGATCAGCCATGCGCTGCGCCCTGCTTGATCGACACCCATTAAATAAGAATATGGCGGTGGAGCAAAGCAGTATGTTAGGCGACGGCCAGTCTTCAGAAATCGAGTCGTCTCGACGATCATGATTGACAGATAGCTAAATTAGCAACACTGTGCAGATCGAGCTGGCAGAGTGAACTGCCACCATCGGGGAGGCTGTTGAATGACCGTTGGCCGAAATATCGCCCTTGGGTTCTTGGGCGTGGCGTTGAGTTCCACTTCGACGTTCTGTTATGCGCAGGCCGCGCAGGGCGGGGCTGCGGCGCAGACGCAGGGCGAAACCCGGAAGCCGGGGGAATCCCAGAAGCCGGGTGAATCCCAGACGCAGATCGACGCGACCGCGGCGGACCAGGACATCCAGGATATCGTCGTCACAGGCATTCGCGAGAGCCTTGCCCAGGGCATCGACATCAAGCGCAATTCGAACCAGATCGTCGATTCGATCGTAGCCGAGGACATCGGCAAGCTTCCCGACCGCAACGTCGCCGAATCGCTGTCGCGCGTCTCGGGCGTGCAGGTCGACCAGGGCATCGACGAGGCCAAGGACATCTCGATCCGCGGCCTTCGCCAGAACCGGCTCGAGTTCAACGGCCGCACTCTGGTCAGCCCCTATGGCCGGGGCGCCGATGGCCCCGACGAAGGCGCGTACAGCGTCATGACGCTGATCCCGTCGGAACTGGTCTCGCGACTCGACGTGACCAAGCTGCCCGCCGCATCGCAGGTCGAAGGATCGATCGGTGGCACGGTCAACATCCTCACCCGTCGCCCCACGCCCGACCGCCCCTTCTTCATCGGCGGATCGGTCGAGGGCGTGTACAAGGAAACTGCGGACAAGCTCTCGGGCCGGATGACCGGCTTGATCGCAGCGTCGCTGTTCGACGGCACACTGGGGGTGACGCTGGGCGTCAACTATCAGAAGCTGAACATCCGCAACGATGCCACCGACAGCTTCGCCGGCTGGCGCCCGTTCGACGCCCGCTTCAACAACAACCCGGCCGGCATCAATTTCGATCCGAACGGCGACGGTTCGCCGATCTACTGGTATAACGATATCCGCTACCAGGTGCTGGAGGAGGAGCGCGAGAAGTTGGGCGTGACCGCCGGGCTCAACTGGACGCCGTCATCGCGCTTCACCGCCTATGCCGACTTCCTCTACGCGCATGCGAACACCCTTCGCGACCGCAACTGGCTGTCGATCCCGCTTTCGCCGACCGGCAACAGCTACACCGCGGTCACGGTCTCCGAGAACGAGAATTTGATCGCGGGGACGATCCGCGCGACCCTTCAGGGCAATGGCGAGGTCATCAAGCTTCCGACCGACATCTATTCGGGTGCGGTGGGCGGCCGCTGGGACGCCACCGATCGGCTCAAGGTCGCGGCCGAATTCGCCTATACCGAGGCGAGCCAGGACTATACCCAGTCCTATCTGCGCGCCGACACCAAGACGACGCAGCTGATCGCGTTCGACTTCCGCGGCACCAACGTGCCGTCGATCAGCTTCCCCGCCAATCTCGACCTCACAAATCCCGCGAACTTCGGCTTCCGCACCTCGTTCGACAATCTCTCGCTTTATCGCTCGAAGGAGAAGTCGGCGCGGATCGACGCGACCTACGAGTTGGATGGCGGCTTCATCAGCAGCCTGCAGG
Source organism: Sphingobium sp. FW306-1B-F04DB (assembly GCF_058781925.1). Taxonomy (NCBI): domain Bacteria; kingdom Pseudomonadati; phylum Pseudomonadota; class Alphaproteobacteria; order Sphingomonadales; family Sphingobiaceae; genus Sphingobium; species Sphingobium sp. FW306-1B-F04DB. The sequence goes on from NZ_JBYSXE010000033.1 coordinate 28,560, forward strand.
CTGGCTTCCGCTTCAGCCAGGTGGATTCGGAACGCGACAGCTATCGCGACCAGTCGATCTTCACGATCGCATCGACGCCCATTACCAATTTCCCCGGCAACTGGCGACTCGCTGTCTACCCGGACCTGCTCAAGGGCGCCTCGGGCAACTTCCCGCGCGCCTTCGTCGTCGGCGTACCGCTCGGCACCTCGAAATTCGCGTGCGAGGCCATCGTCAAGACCTGCAAACCGGAGCTCTATGATCCCCTCACGTCGTTCCGGCTCGAGGAGCCGACCTACGCCGCCTACGGTCAGGCCAACTTCCAGTCCGAGCTGCTGGGCACGCCGTTCACCGGCAATGTCGGTCTGCGCTATGTGAGCAACGGCGTCGATGCATTCGGGTGGGCAGGCAGCCGCGCGAACCCCGGCAATATCCGGCCGAACAACGTCAAGGTCCGCTACGACGACTGGCTGCCCAGCGCAGCGCTGCGCTTCGAACTCGATTCCAGGACGCTGCTGCGCTTCGGCGCCGCGCGCGTCATGTCGCGTGCCGATACCGCCGCGCTGACACCGTCCTTCTCGGTTGCCGAGGCGTCGGGGACCGCCTCGGTGGGCAATCCCGAGCTCCAGCCCTTCCGTGTGAACCAGCTCGACGCGTCGCTCGAATATTATCCGTCACGTGGCGCGATCTATTCGGTCGCGCTCTTCTACAAGGACGTGGAGACTTTCCTCTACCAGGCCATGTTCAACGAAGTGATCCCCGGCTTCACGCCCGATCCCGTGCAGTTCCCCGAAGGCACCTTTCGTGTGACGCGGACGGTCAACGGCCAGGGCGGCGAGATCAAGGGGCTCGAGGCGCAGATCAGCCAGCCGCTAAGCTTCCTTCCGGGCGCTCTGAGCGGTTTCGGCGTCAATGGCACCTTCTCCTACATCGAGAGCAGCACGGGGATCGAAGACGAGCGAACCGACGAGGATCTGCCGATCCCCGGCCTCTCCAAATACAATGCCAACCTGGCGGGCTTCTACGAAGCGGGACCATTCCAGGCGCGCCTGGCGTGGAACTGGCGGAGCAAGTATCTCTATGGCCTCGGCGCGGGCGGCAGCGGCATTTTCTACAAGCCGTTCAGCAGTCTTTCGGCATCACTGCGCTTCGACCTAACCAAGGCGTACCAGATCTACTTCGAGGCGAGCAACCTCACCAATGAGCCGGTACGCCGCTACGGCGTTTTCGAGGAGGCCACGCAGACCTATCGTCTGGGCGGGCGCACCTTCACCGCCGGGCTCCGGGTACGCTTCGGCAAGTGACCCCTATGCCGCGGCGTTCCCGGAGGGCCGGCGGCAACGGTTACACGCGGCGACCGATCGTTTCCAGGCCGGAGTGGATAATGAAATTTTTGTTCGGATGGTTGCCGACGGCGGCATTGATCGCACTCGCGCTGGCGCCGCAGTCAGCGACACAGGCCGCTCCCGATCCGGGTGCGCTGACCTTCGCCCAATGCCGGGCCTGCCATGCGGTCAAGGCCGGCGCCAGCAGCGCAATGGGTCCTAACCTCCACCGGTTGTTCGGACGGCAGGCAGGCTCGGCGCCGGGCTTCAACAACTACAGCCCCGCGCTGAAGGCCTCGAAGATCCGCTGGAGCGATGCGACGCTTGACCAGTATCTGGCCGCGCCGACCCAGAAGGTGCCGGGCACACGCATGGTGGTGCGTGTCACTGATCCGGCAAAGCGCAAGGCGTTGATCGCGTGGCTCAAGGTCGAGACCGCGAAGTGAGCCGTCCTTTGGCAGGAGGCATTCGATGAAAGGCCCCGCAATCTTCCTCGTGCAGTTCATGGGAGATGCGGCGCAGCGCACATGATCCGCCGGCCCGAGCGCGCGTTCGACGACTTCGCCGCCGGCAGCGATCCGGCGCTCAACCGGAGGCTGCTCGGTCTCGACTGAGCAACGTGCCGCATAACGAAACATAGTAGGAGGGGACGGCGTGGAAGCAAAAGGGGTCAACAAGAGCCGATTGTTCTGGCTGGCGGTGCTCGCGCTGTTCACCGCCGCTGCCAGCGCCGCGATCCGCGCGGCGATCGCGAGCAGCCTCAAGGCTGAGTGGATCGATCCGATCGACCCGATCGGGGCGGGTGAGCTGATCGGCGCGGCGCTGGGTTCGGCGTTCCTCGGTTTCGCGATCACGCTGTTCGTCACCAGCGCCTTCCTCGATCAGATCGGCATGCGCCGGATGCTCGTCGGCTGCGGCCTGTGCTTTGTCCTCGGTACCGGCCTGATCGTGGGCGCGGGGGCGATCGCCAGCGGCACGTCGATCTACACGCTGGTGTGGACGGGGATGCTGCTCAGCGGGATCGGCTGGGGCCTCGCCGAGGCCTCGATCAACCCACTGACCGCCCAGCTCTATCCGCAGGATACGACGCACCGCCTCAACGTGCTGCACGCCTGGTATCCCGGGGGACTCATCGTCGGCGGCCTGGCGGGCTTCTTCCTTTCCTCGGCACTCCCATGGCAGGGGATCATGGCGCTGGTGTTCGTGCCCGCGGCCCTGATCGTCGTGATCGCGGCGTCGACGAGCTTCCCGCCGCCGCTGCGCAGCGAGAGCGGCGCCGGCTTCGGCGAGATGATCGGCGAGGTCTTCCGCCGGCCGAGCTTCTTCATCTGGTTCATCGCGATGTTCCTGACCGCGGCGTCCGAGCTGGCGCCGGGTCAGTGGATCGACGTGGCACTCTCGAACCGCGTTGGCATGCGCGGGATCCTGCTCCTCGTCTATGTCAGCGCGCTCATGTTCGTCTTCCGGCACTTCGCCGGCCGCCTCGCGGGCTATCTGTCCAATCCGGGCTTGCTCTGGGTTTCGAGCCTGCTCGCGGCGATCGGCCTGTTCCTGCTGTCGCGCGCGCAGTCGCCGGTCGCGGCGATCGCGGCTTCGACCGTCTGGGGCCTCGGCGTCTGCGCGATGTGGCCGACCATGCTCGCCTCGGTCGCCGAGCGCTATCCGAAGGGCGGCGCCTGGGCCCTTGGGCTCGTCGGTTCGGCGGGCGCGCTGTCGAGCTTCTTCGTGCTGCCGCGCCTCGGCGCGATGTTCGATGCCGCCAAGGTCGAATTTGCCGGCGGCCCCGCCGCTTTCGAGCAGCTGTCGGACGAAGCACTGCGCGGTGTCGAAGACGCCGCCGCCTCGCTGTCGTTCCAGCGGCTTGCGATCGTCCCGCTCGTGCTTCTCGTGAACTTCGGGCTGATGTGGCTCAATGAACGGCGCAGGGCGCGCCCGGCCGCCGCCGCCCCGGAGGCAGCGCTGAATCAGGACGCAACGGAGGGCGCGCGATGAACATCGACCGCAGGGATGCGATGGCGGGCATCGTTGCCATGTTCGGATCCACGCTGTTCGCGCCGATCGCGCGCGCCGCGGAGGGGGTGCCTGCGATCACCGACGGCCCGCCAGGTGCCGCGGTGTTCACGGCCGCGCAGCGCGCGCTGGTCACCGCGCTGAGCGAGCGCGTGATTCCGACGACCGACACGCCGGGGGCGATTGCAGCCGGGGTTCCGCAGTTCATCGAAAAGCTGCTCGCCGACTGGGCGCTGCCCGAGGACAGGGTGCCGATCCTCGCGGGCCTTTATGCGATCGATGCGTGCAGCCGCCGCGACTATGCGGTCGCCGCCGACAAGGCGACGCCCGAACAGCAGGACGCCTTGCTGACGCTCGCGATGGACAACAAATTCCCGGGCGGTGCGGACTTCTTCGAGAAGTTCCGCCAGCTCGTTATCACCGGCTACTACACCTCGGAAATCGGCATGACGCAGGAGCGCGAATATGTCCCGGTTCCCGGCCGGTACGACGGCGCCTTCCTCTATTCCAACGTCAACAAGGTCTATTCGTCATGATGACCACGCGACGGCAAATTCTCAGTGGCGGCGCCGCACTGGCGACCGCATTTGCACTCGGCCCGCTGCAGGGGAGGCCGAAATCCGGTGCGCCGCCCATCGGATTGCAGCTCTACACGCTGCGCGAACTGTTCGCCGCCGATCCCGTAGCGACGCTCGAGAAGGTCGCCGCGATCGGCTATCGCGAGGTCGAGTTCGGCGGCGGCGGCTATGACAGGATGGACCATGCGCTGCTTCGTCGGACGATGGATCGGCTCGGCCTGAAGGCCCCGTCCATCCATATCGGCTATGATGCGCTCGCCAACCAGTTCGACGCGTCGCTCGCCATGGCGCGCGCGCTCGGCGCGGACACGATCGTCCTGCCCGGGATGGAGGAGCGGTTCCGCAATGGCGCGGCGTGGCGTCCCGCCGTCGCCGACTTCAATCGCTTCGGCGAGCGGCTGAAAAAGGCGGGGTTGGGCTTCGCCTATCACAATCATGATTTCGAATTCACGCAAAAGGCGGGCGACCAGAGCCTGTTCGACATGCTGGTCGCCGAACGTGACCCGGCGCTGGTGAAGATCGAGCTCGACCTGTTCTGGGCGGTCAAGGCGGGCGAGGATCCCAAGGCGCTGATCCGCCGCCTCCTCGGTCAGATTTACGCTTATCACGTGAAGGACATGACCGCGGACGGCGCGATGACCAGCGTCGGCAAGGGCGTCATCGACTTCGCCGACATCTTCTCGCTGAACGACGTTGCTGGCGTGCGGCATTTCTACGTCGAGAACGACCAGTCGCCCGCACCCTATCTGCCCGACATCACCACCAGCTTTGCAGCACTCAGCCGGCTTCGCGCCTGAAACGATCAAGAAGGAATCTATTGCAATGGCAGCGACGGACCAATTCGACGCGATCGTCATCGGCTCGGGCGTGAGCGGTGGCTGGGCAGCAAAGGAACTCACCGAAAAGGGGCTGCGCGTGCTGATGCTCGACCGCGGCGTGATGGTCGAGCATGGCGAGAATTACGATTATGACGGCAAGGCGCCGTTCGAGATCCCCGCGCGCAACATGATGCCCAGGCAGCTCATGGAAAAGGACTATTTCATTGCGCGCCACGGCTATGTTTCGCCCGGCGGTCAGAAATTCTACAACAACGACCGGCTCAATCCCTACGCCTATGATGAGGGCGAGAAATTCTACTGGATCCGCCCCGGCGCGGTGGGCGGCAAGTCGCTGATCTGGGGACGCTGGTCGTTCCGCTGGGCGCCTGAGGATTTCGAGGCGAACAAGCGCGAAAATGTCGGGATCGACTGGCCGATCCGCTATGATGACCTCGCGCGCTGGTACAGCTATGTCGAGAAATATATCGGCGTGTCGGGCTCGCGCGAAAACCTGCCGCAACTGCCCGACAGCGAATTCCAGCCGCCGATGCCAATGAACATCGCGGAGAAATGGGTGAAGAAGCAGCTCGAGGCGACCTCGCCCGGCCGCAAGCTCATTCACACGCGCCTTTCGAACATGACCGAGGACAAGCCCGATCAGGGCCGGTCGAAATGCCAGTTCCGCAACCAGTGCGGCCGGGGCTGTTCGTTCGGCGCCTATTTCTCGACGCAGGCGGTGACATTGCCCGCCGCGCGCGCAACGGGCCGGCTGACGCTCCGCTCCGATGCGGTGGTCAGCAACCTCGAATATGATGCCGCGCGCAAGCGGGTGACGGGCGTGCGCGTCATCGACGCCAATACCGGTCAGGCAGAAATCATTCCGGCGCGGCTGGTCTTCCTGTGCGCCTCGGCAATGGCCTCGACCCAGATTTTGATGAACTCGCGCCCCGAAGGCAGCGGGCGCAGCCACTTCGACGCGAGCGGCACGCTTGGCCGCTATGTCATGGATCATATCCTGCGCGTCCGCATCTTGGGTGAGATTCCGGGGATGAAGGAATATATCGAATATGGCCGACGCCCGGGTGCGGTCTATATTCCGCGGTTCCGCAACGTGGGGGGCGAAGAGGGCGTCGGCTTCAGACGCGGCTATGGCTTTCAGGGCAGCGCCTATCGGGCCCCGGCAGAGCCCAAGGGCTTCGGTGCTGATATGAAGCACGCGATGCGGCAATACGGGCCCTGGAAGTTCGCCATGGGCGCGTTCGGCGAGTGCCTGCCCTATGAGGACAATCGCGTATCGCTGCACCCGGACAAGGTCGACCGCTTCGGCATTCCGCTAATGCGCTTTGACGTCACCTTTCGCGACAACGAACTCAACATGATGAGCGATGCCCGGATGGAAGGCGAAGCGATGCTGAGGCGGGCCGGGCTCGTCAACGTGACGAGCGAACGCAAGGAGCATGTGCCCGGCGACGCGATCCATGAAATGGGCGGCGCGCGCATGGGCGCCGATCCGCGGCAGTCGGTCCTCAACCGATGGAGCCAGGCCCACGACGCCACCAACCTGTTCGTGACCGACGGCGCGCAGATGGCATCGGTATCGTGCGTGAACCCGTCGCTTACTTTCATGGCGTTGACCGCGCGGGCGGCCGATCACGCGGTCAAGCAGCTGCGGGCGGGCGCCATCTGAGCGCTCCCCTGGCGGGAAGCCGGTTACACTAATTACGAGCGCGATCGATCATCGCCGCGTGATGCCCGCTCCGCCGTCGATTCCCACAACTGTCCCGGTGATCCAGGCGGCGGCATCGGAGGACAGAAAGAGGATGAGGTCGGCCACCTCATCGGCACTGCCGAGACGTCCCAGCGGATGCCTGAGCACGTTCGCAGCGCGGGCGGCGGCAGGATCGGGGGCGCGGTCGAACGATGCGCGCAGCATCGGTGTGTCGACCGACGCCGGCGCGACTCCGTTGGCGCGGATGCCACTCTCGGCGACTTCGAGCGCGAATGTCTTCAGGAAAGTCTCAAGCGCGCCCTTGGACGCGGCATAGGCGGCGAGGCCGGGCGCTCCCATTCGCGCGTTGATCGAGGAGACGAAGGTGAACACGCCCTTCCCTGCCCGCTGCATGTCGGGCGCAAAGGCCTGCACGAGCCGTAGCGCGCCGCCGACGTTCACGTCATAGACACGCAGGAAAGCGTTCGACGACGATTGCAGTGTGCCCGCGAACTCGGTGGTCGCAGCGGCATGGACGACGATCGTCGGCGCGCCCAGCTGGGAGCGGATCCCATCAGCCGCGACGGCGACCGCGTCATCGTCGGCCAGGTTGCACGCGATCGCCGCGTCGCCGATCGCGGGTGCGTGAAGGTCGAACGCGGCCACGCGGGCTCCCGCAGCAATGAAGCGCTCGCATACAGCGGCACCGATGCCGCCAGCAGCGCCGGTCACCACGGCAATCTCTCCGTCAAGCCGCATCGTCATTCTCCAGGTTTAAACTGCCGCCGCAGGCCACGTTAAGCACCGCTCGATTGTAGGCGGCCAACAGCGTCGCCTGCCTCCACCGTCTTGCCGGCGGTGGCGCGGGCGATTAGCCAGCCGATCGGGTGGAGCGCTGCCATCACGAGGAAGACGGTGGCATAGTCGCGCGTCGCGGCGAAGGCCCCGACGAGTTGGGTCGAGACGATGCCCCCGATCCCGCTCCCCGCCGCAATCAGGCCGAAGATCGTCGCAACGCGCGCCTGTGGAAAGCGGTCCACAGCGAGCGTGGTCAGATTGCCCAAGAACAGCATGTGCGAAAGTGCGACGATCGCGGCAAGCGCATAGGTGAGGGGCAGCGACGGCTGGAACGCGATCAGCGCGCCTAGCGGCGCCATGCCGGCGCCCATCGCCATCACTCTGAGGCGGGAGGCGATGGGCGCCTTGCCGCGACGAACGTAGCGACCCGAGAGGAGTCCGCCGCCTATGCTGCCGACGTCGGCCGCGAGGTAGACGATCCACGCGGTCGCAGCGATCGTGGCAAGCGGCAGGCCGCGTGCGTCGCCCAGATATTTGGGGAACCAGAAGAGATAGAAATACCAGACCGGATCGGTGACCGTACGCGCAAGCGCGAGGCCCCACACCGACTTGTCGGCAAGGATCACGCGCATGGAGGGCTTTTCGGCGGCCGTCCCAGTTGCAACCTCGCCCGGACTGCCGTGGCGCAGCGCGAGCCATGCCCCCAGCCAGACGAAGCCCAGCGCGCCGGTCGCAATGAAGGCCGCGCGCCAGCCATAGCTGAGCGCGAGCCAGCCGATCAGCGGCGGCGCGATCGTCGCGCCGACCATCGCGCCGGCGGTATAGATCCCGACCGCGAAGCCGCGTTCGTGCGGCGCATAATGTTCTGAGACCGCCTTGGGCGCGGCGACATAATTGCCCGCCTCGCCGAGACCCAGCGCGAAGCGCGCCGCGCCAAGCTGGCCGACACTGTGGACCAATCCCGTCACCATGTTGGCGATCGACCACCATCCGACGAATAGCGCCAGCGCGAGCTTGGACCCGAGCCGGTCGGTAATCCAGCCGACGACGAAATAGGCGAGCGTATAGGCGATCAGGAAGAGCTGGACGACATGCGCATAGCCGATGTCGTCTATCTTCAGGTCCTTCTGGATCACGGTCGCCAGGATCGAGAGCGTCTGGCGGTCGACATAGTTGAGGACCGTCGAGAAAAAGAGCAGGGCAAGGATTGCCCAGCGCACGCGCGGCCGCACCGCACCGGCCAAGCTCATGCGGGCATCCGACGCGCGGGCGCTGCGAGCGCGGCGAGGCCGGCAAGACTTGCGACATGGCCATCGGCCACCTCGTGGTCGATCTCCATCCGGTCGAGCACCGCGCCATAAAGCGCGCACAGGGGCGTTGCCCCGATAAGGGTCACGTGATCGACCGGCCCATCGGCCTCGGCCAACGCGGCAATCGCGTCGCGAACCTCGCACCCGATCAGCAGTCCGGAGAGATAGGCGCGTGCCTGTTCGGCCGACAAACTGCCCGTGACGAGCAGGCTGCGCGTCGAGAACACGGCATGTTCGAACGCAAGCCGCCTGTTGCTGAGGGCGGTCCGCACCCCGCGCCCGAACGCCGGATCGTTCGCCGCAACTGCGCTCCCCGGTCGGGCCGGCGTCATGCCACGGCCGACCAGGCTATGCGCCACCAGCATCTCGAACATCTCGCCCGTCATGCTGGTGAAGAAGCTCGTGACCCGCGCGTCCTCGACACTGCACCATTTGGCGTGCGTGCCGGGCAGGCAGAGGGTGCGCCTCCCCTCGGCCGGCGACGTGGCCAGCCAGCCGAAGACCTGCGCCTCTTCGCCACGCATCACGTCCGGCAGGCCGAAGATATTGGTGCACGAAAGGCCCGGCACGATCGCGATCGGCACGCCGCGCACCTCGAACCGGGTCAGCCGCTTCGCGAGATCGTCCGGATCCGCCGGGCATGGCGCATATGGGCAGTCGACCCAGCCGACATTCGAGCCCACCATTCCCGCCAGGGCCACCGGCAGGGGGCCCTCCCGCGCGATCCACGGCCCCGCGACTTCGAAGAAGGCGGATTCGGGATCGTCGCAGAATTTGATACCGGGACCATTCGCGGTCTCGATCACGCGCGGGGGCTCACCGGGCTCGCATAGATGCAGGCGCATGAAGCTCGAGCCCCAGTCACCCGCGATGAAACGTCCGTCCGCCACATATACCTCCTCGCACGTCGGCCCTTGGGGCACTATTTGACGGCACATTGTTGCGAAGTTAGCGACAAGTCAATCGGCGCCTGCCATAGTCGATTGCGCTCGGCAGTCGCATGGATCATGTGTGTTGCGCGAGCGATAACGAGAGGAAAGCCCACAGTGCGGCCCAAGCCCAACGCCCAGCCCAACCAGAGCCTCATCGATGGCATCGCCACGCTTCAGGCGCTCGCCGTATCGCCCGAGCCGATCGGGAACCGCGAGCTCGGACGCAAACTCGGTTTCAACCCGACGCGGGTCAACCGGTTGCTCAAGACGCTCGCCTATCTCGGCATTGCGCGCCAGACCGCAAACCGCAAGTACACCGCGGGACCCGGAATGCATGTGCTTGCGGCACAAAGCCTTTTTGCGTCGCGCTTCGTGCAGAACGCCATGCCCGCGCTCGAGGAGCTCCGCCGTTTCGAGCTCACCATCGCGATGGGCGTGCTGTGGAACCATGATGTGAGCTACCTCTTCCACGCCCCGCCCGGGATGGAGACTGCACAGGCGCTGGGGCGCATCGGCCTGCTTCCGGCCAGCGAGAACGGGATCGGTGTGGCGTTGCTCGCCGGGTTCGACGACGCGCATGTCATCGGGCTCTACGAAGGCGAGGAAGTACCCGGCTATCCCGGCGGGGTCGGGGACTTGCTTAAGACCCTGACCGAGACGCGCGCGCAGGGATACGCGCGCGTGCGCGTGGGCGAGAACCAGGACCGGCATACGATAGCGATCGGCGTCTCCGACCCTGCATTCGCGGCCATCGGCATGTCGGGCTGGATCCCGGAAGAGGCTACGTCCGAAATCGTCACCGCACTGCGCGAGGCCGCCACGAAGATCGCCGAATGATCGCGGAACTGTTGCGATAATCGAAACATTTTTATTGCTAAATTAGCAATGGTGTGGTTGGACATCCCTGCGTCTGGGAGGCGCGCGCCACAAAGGGATGAACATGTCAACGATCACCGGTGCCTTTCCTGTCCTGCCGACCATCTTCACCGACGAAGGTGTGATCGACGAGGCCGGGACGTGCGCCGTCGCCGATTGGGCGATCGGCTGCGGGGTGGACGGCGTCGTCTTCCCTGGCCTCGCCAGCGAATATGATCACCTCACCCTCGATGAGCGGCTTCTTCTGATCGCACTGATCGGTGATCGCGCAGCCGGGCGCGTCGCCTTCGTCTGCGGCGGGGGGGGCAAGAGCGACGCGGAAAGCGAGGCGATGATCGTCGCTGCGGCGCGCGCCGGCGCCAGCGCAGCAATGGTCGTGACGCCTGCGCGCTATGCCGACGACATGGAAGGCCTCGCCGGCTTCTACCGCCGGCTTTCGGCGGTCGCCAACGTGCCGATCATGCTTCAGAACGCGCCGGCGCCAATGGGCCTCGGCCTCTCGCCCGCTGCGGTGCTCGACATCGTCCGCGCGGCGCCGGGCATCCGCTATGTAAAGGAAGAGACGGTTCCGTGCGGTCAGCGCATTACCGCGCTCCGCGAGCAGGGCGAAGGCCTGCTCGACGGCGTATTCGGTGGCGCCGGCGGCCGCTACATCACTGACGAGCTCGCGCGCGGCGCGGTAGGCACCATGCCCGCAGTCGAAATCGCCGACCTTCACGTTCAGCTCGTCGCGGCGCATCGCGACAGCGACTGGAGCAGGGTGCGCTGGCTGTTCGAGCGAACGCTGCCGCTGCTCAACATGCAGGCCATCTATCGGTGGCGGCTGACCAAGGAAGTTCTGCGCCGCCGCGGATTGATCGCCACTGCCTTCGTGCGCGCGCCCGGGCCTTCGCTCGACACGCAAGATCTGAGCGAGCTCGACGAACTGCTTGGCAAGCTCTCGGACCTGTTGACGCCTGGCGAAGCCTTCGCCCAAGGTCGCGTCGGCTGATCGGAGGGGAGCCCGATGGACGACCGGATCGAACGTATCGAAGCCTTCGTGGTCACGATCCCGCGCGATACCCCCTATCTGGGGCCGCTCGGCGCCGGCGAGGAAGTCAACGCGCGCGGCTATTTCGTCCGCAAGTCCAACCGCACCATCTATCCGACGCAGGACCGCTCGGTGGTGGTCCGTGTCACCACGCGTGACGGCGTCGTCGGCTGGGGTGAGACCTATGGCCTTACCGCCCCGCAGGTGATCGGAACCTTCATCGATGATCTGATCGCGCCGATCGTCACCGGCCGTGATCCGTTCGATGTCGCAGTGCTGTGGGAGGATCTCTACGACATATTGCGCGTGCGGGGTTATGGCGGGGGCTTCTATCTCGACGCCGTCGCCGCCGTGGACATCGCGCTGTGGGATATCTGCGGCCGCATCGCCGGGCTTCCCGTCCGCAAGCTGCTCGGCGGCGAGCGACGCCAGGCGATCCCCGCCTATATTTCGGGGCTGCCGCGCGCGACGCTCGATGACCGGGTGGCGCTGGCGAAGAGCTTCGCCGACAAAGGTTTTACTGCGTTCAAAATCGCTGCCGCCGTGAGCTGGGACGGGCTCGACCGCGAGCTCGAAGCGCTGCGCGCGGCACTGGGATCCGAGGCGCGGCTGATGGTCGACTTCCACTGGATGCACGGTCGCGGTGACGCGACGGCGCTGATCCGTCGGCTAGAGCGACACGACCTCGCCTTCGCGGAGGCACCGGTGAAAACCGAGGATGTGGCCGGGCTCGCGCACGTCGCTCGCTCGGTGACCACTCCGATCGCCGCGGGCGAGGAATGGCGGACCGTCTATGATGTCGAGCCGCGGCTCACGGCCGGCGCGGTTGCGATCGTCCAGCCCGAAATGGGGCATACCGGAATCACACAGTTCATGCGCATCGCCCAGCTTGCGGGCGCACACCACATCCCGACCATCCCCCATGCGACGATCGGCACCGGCATCTTCCTCGCCGCGAGCCTCCAGGCATCGGCGGCGATCCTCGACGTGCCGATGCACGAATATCAGCATTCGATCTTCGACCGGAACGCCGCGCTGCTCGAGGGCACGCTCGCCTGCGAGGCCGGCGCCTATCGCCTGCCCACAGCCCCCGGTCTGGGCGTCGCGCCCGGTGAAGTCTTCTGGCGCTACGCCGAGGCGATCTGAGAGGCGCTGTCGCGTGCCGCCTGTTGGTCGCTCAGCACCCATCTTCTAGTTGACCCCTATCCCGTCGTCATCGAGCGGTTCGGGGGATTTGAGCGCGTATTCGTGGTCGCCAAGAGCCCGCTTAGCGTTGTTTTCTTCGATGACGTCGAGGAAGTGCTTGGGACAGCGGTAGAAGAAGCCGAAAGGCTTAATGATTGTGCTATCTACGGGGTACTGGCCATTGCGTTGAAGGAAGCTGCTGAACAGCGATAGCGCAATGTCCGCTCGCCACGACAAATCGGTCGGTTCATCGTCCCTGAACGGAAGTCCGCTTTGCAGCAGCAGAATCAACGCGTTCAGCGTCTGAAATGTGGGCGACAGCTGCCATCGGCCCGCCGCCGTTTCCACCGTTTCCGACTACACATCCTGTCGTCCAAGGGGACCGACGGAAGCAGGTCAAAGGGACGTCGGACTAAGTGTCGCCGGTTCGATGTGGTACCTTGTTCGGTAGAATTTTGCCTTTGGTTCGGCGCGACGGCACCTGAACGGGGTTCTTCTTTTTCCATTCGGCCCATGTCATTGGGCCGTCGGGCGTCTCGATCAACTGATCGTCTAATGATTCAGCCATGGCATACATCTTTGCGTTATTACCCCAACCATGAACCGTTTTCGGGATTCCGTCGAGTGGGGCGAGGCCTAGGATCACGGCGTGGCTTCGTCTGGATCGGCTCGGTCGCCACCCGCTCGGCTTGGGATAACGGCGACTGTTGCGGGCGATGAGGAGCGGTGGGAAGCTCTTCGCGCCGAACCCACGCATAGAGATGGAGCTGGCCGATCGGCTTTCGAAATCGCACGAAGCGGAGCCGTACCCTCGGCTGTTACCTGCGGTCAAAAACACGCGTTCAAACATGGCGCGAATGGCGCTACGATCATTCAAGACTACCGAAGGCTCGGATCCGGCAAGTGCTACGACCGTCAAATGACATCACCTCCGCTTCGGCGCCGCGGATGGCTGCGGTTGCCGTTGCAAGCGCCGTTCTGTGGATTTCGATCACCGCCATCGTCATCCGTTGGCTTTCCCATTTGGGCGTTTGGGACGCGACCCACGGTCTGCCAGGATTGGTGATCGGTTTTCTGGCGTCAGCACTTGCATTCATGATCGCCGCGACTGTGAGCGAACATTTTGTCAGCTTTACTCAATGGGTCACTATCATGAGCACGCTGATATTGGCGGCAGTCCTGCCGATGGCGATCAGCCTGTTGTTTCCCGAGGTCCGGTACGCTCATCGCTGGACGGTCCTCGGGGTTCTGGGCTCATGCGTGTTCGCATTCGCCATGGTTCGCATGAGGATGGGCATGCGGCGGATTGCACCCTCTGAAAATGAACGCCGACGTTGATCTCAAGGCGGGCCCGCGCGAGCGTCAATCCTCAGTCTCACGAGTCTCCCATATACAGGTCCGTGGCCTGGATTTCGGCATATCTTTGGTATTGGCCGATCAACTGATACGCTTCGACAATGGCAAGATTCGCAGCATTCGAACTGGATACCGGTGAGCAGGTCGCGGTAAATGCGGACAATGTTCAATACGTTCGTCCGTATCCGACATCCGGCAACCCGGCCTCACGAATCCACTTCACGGAAGCCGAGACACTAATAGTGGTCGGAACAGTCCAGCAGACTGTGGCTAAATTAGAGTCCCGGACCTAGCACTACTTTGGCAGAAATGTGATTTTTGGGATTCCCTTGGCGCGAAATGCGTGATTCATGGGGAGCCAGCTG
>NZ_JBYSXE010000034.1:0-41960 GCF_058781925.1 Sphingobium sp. FW306-1B-F04DB
GGGCGGGCGGGATCAAGTGCAGCGGTGACGCAGGATGGGATTCGCACCATCCGCCATTTCGAAATCCGGTCTCGCGATAAGGAACTCATCGACCGCCGCCCTGCAGCCCGCATAGTCGTGATAGTCATCGATCACGATCACGCCGCCCTGGCTGAGCCGCGGCGCCACCTGAGCCAGGCAATATTTCACGGGATCGTACCAGTCGCAGTCGATATGCGCGAAGGCGATCGAGGATATGTCGAGCGCAGGCCAGCTTTCCTCGAACAGCCCTTTGACGAGGTTCACCCGATCGCCGTCGACCGGCGCGCCGTAGCGTCGCAAATCGCTGGCGACCTGCGTGTAGAGGTCATCACGATAGCCATAATAGATATCGCCGCCGAGGCCGGTGGATTTGCCGTCCACAATGTCCTGATACCGTTCTTTTGCCTTGGCACCGTCCTTGTCGGATGCCGGCGCGGGGATCATCGCAAACACGTCCAGCCCGAAGAAACGGCGCGGCGGCGCACAGCGCCGTGCCAGAACGATCGTCGAGCCGCCGAGCGCCACGCCAAACTCGACAATATCTCCGGGAACGTCAGGGCGCAGCGCCACATCGAGCGCGCGTTCGATGCGAAGGAGCTTGGCGGGCGAGAGATAGGTCAGACGATCGTGTCGGACCGATCGCGCAAGACTGCTCAGCATCGCCGTGTTCGCCGTGCTTCGTATCCAGGACCTGATCGTCGACAGCCTTGTGCTCACGGCGGGCCACCTCTTTCTAGGGCATCGTGCGTTATATCTGATCCATATTCGTGCTCCGGGCTTGACCCGGCGCCCATGCCGGAAACGACTGTACGCCCGGGAAAATGGGCTCCTGCTTTCGCAGGAGCACCGAACCCTATTAAACGCGCGATGCTCTAGGCGGCCTCCAGCAATCGGTCCGCCTGTGCACGCGCCTCGTCGGTAACACTGGCGCCGGAGAGCATACGCGCGATCTCCTCCCTCCGTTCCCCGTCAGCGAGTCGCACGACGCCGGTGCGCGTCACCACGCCGTCATGACTCTTCGCGATCAGCATATGTGCCGCACCGCGCGCCGCGACCTGCGGGCTGTGTGTCACCACGAGCAGCTGCGTCTTGCCGGCCAGCCGCGCGAGCCTTTCGCCGATCGCGCTCGCGACCGCGCCGCCGACGCCGCGGTCGATCTCGTCGAAAATCATCGTCGCCGCCCCGCCTTCCTCGGCGAGCGACACCTTGAGCGCAAGGATGAAGCGCGAAAGCTCGCCGCCGCTCGCGATCCTGATCAGTGGCGCGAAGGGCGCGCCGGGATTGGTCGAGATCTCGAACTCGACGCGGTCCTTGCCGTGCGGCCCCCACCCGCTCTCGGGCAGCGTCTCGATCGCAGTCCGGAAGCGCGCGGCGTCGAGTTTCAACGGCGCAAGCTCGGCCTTCACCGCGGCGTCGAGCCGCTCTGCCGCCGCGCGGCGTGTGGTGCTCAGCGCATCGGCGGCGACCCGATAAGCCTCGCCCTTCGCACGGCAATCGGCCTCAAGCGCGACAAGCCCCTCGCTCCCCGCCTCGATCCGCGCATGCCGGTCCTCGAGTTCGCGCATCAGCGCGCCCAGCTCGTCGGGTCCGACGCGATGCTTGCGCGCCAGCGCGCGCAGCTCGAACAACCGCGTCTCGATCGCCTCGAGCCGTTCGGGGTCATGGCGCAGCGCCTCGGCGGCGGCTTCCAGCTTCTCCTCGGCCTCGGACGCCTCGATCACCGCGCGATCGAGCGCGGCCAGCGCCTCGGCGAGCAGTGCGTGCTCCACCGCCATCCGGTCGAGTCGCCGCGCCGCCTGACGCAACTGTGCCAGCCCGCCGTCCGATCCCTCGAACGCCGCCATCACCGCGACCAGATCGTCCGAGATACGCGCGCCCTTCTGCATGTCGGCGCGCTCGGCCGCCATGCTCTCTTCCTCACCATCCTGCGGATCGAAGCGGCGCAGCTCGTCGATCGCATGCTCCAGCCATTCGCGGTCCTGCTCGGCGGTCGCGATGTCCATCCGCGCCTGATCGAGCGCGGCTTCGGCCGCACGCCATGCGCTATGCGCGGCCTCGACCGCAGCGGTATCGGCGCGCGCAAAGCTGTCGAGCAGCGCGCGATGTCCCTTGGGATTGAGCAGGCCGCGATCGTCATGCTGGCCGTGGATCTCGACGAGCATCGTGCCCAGATCGCGCAGCAACCCGGCGGAAACCGGCTGGTCGTTGATGAAAGCGCGGCTGCCGCCATCGGCCTTGACCATCCGGCGCACGATCAGCGGCTCGCCGTCTTCGACATCGAGCCCGTTTTCGGCAAGCAGGGCGAAGGCGGGATGATCGCGCCCGTTGAGATCGAAGCTCGCGGTGACGCTGGCCTGCGGCTGGCCATGGCGGACGAGCCCGCTGTCGGCGCGCGCGCCCAGCGCCAGCCCCAGCGCATCGAGCAGGATCGACTTGCCCGCCCCCGTCTCGCCCGTCAGCACGCCGAGACCACGCCCGAACTCGAGGTCGAGCGCTTCGATCAGCACGACGTCACGGATGGCGAGCGCGGAGAGCATGCGGCCGTTACTAGACCAGTGCGGGCGGGGTTTGGAAGAGCACCGCGCCCATATCGCGTCAGGCCGGGTTGCGCTCCATCAGTTCAAAGGCGCGCTCGTACCATTTGGTGCCAGGATAGTTGGTGCCGAGCACCGCTGCGGACTTCTTCGCCTCGTCGCGCATGCCGAGCGCGAGATAGCTCTCGGTCAGGCGCATCAGTGCCTCGGGCGCGTGCGTCGTCGTCTCGTAGTCGTCAACCACGGCGCGGAAGCGCACGACCGACGCGAGCCATTGCGAACGCCGCTGATAGAAACGCCCGATCTCCATCTCCTTGCCCGCGAGGTGATCGTTGACGAGGTCGATCTTGAGCCGCGCGTCGGCAGCGTAGCGCGTGTCGGGATAGCGGCGCGTCAGCTCGCCCAGCGCATTGAGCGCCTGCTGCGTGATCTTCTGGTCGCGCGTCACGTCGGTGATCTGCTCGTAATAATCGAGCGCGATCAGATAATAGGCATAGGGCGCGTCCTTGTTGCCCGGATGGATCGTCAGGAAGCGCTGCGCCGACTGGATCGACTCATTATACTGTTTCGCGGCGTAATAGCTGAACGCGCTCATCAGCTGCGCGCGGCGCGCCCAGGGCGAATAGGGATGCTGGCGCTCGACCTCGTCGAACAAGGCGGCCGCCAGCTTGTACTGCCCGCGATCGAGCCGGTTCTTCGCCGCGGTGTAGAGCGTGTTGACGTCGCTCGCCACATAGTTGGTGTCGGCCTTGGTGCTGGCTGAGGTGCGCGCGCATCCCGCGAGCGGGGCGATCAGGGCGACGCCGATAAGAAGGGCGATTGGCTTCAGGGCAGAATTTCGCATGAGGCGGGGTTCTAGCGAAGCAATCGGACTTCGCCAAGCGCCGAGATGGCTCCGGTCAGGCACATTTTCGGGACAGCGCGCGGGAACGGTTGCGCGGCCCCGGACATTGAACCTAACGGGGTAACGGAGTTGAAATGACCGCCAAACGCCTGAAGACACATCGCGTCGCCAAGCCGTGGGGCCGCCACCATCTGTGGCCGGGCTTTGCCGATCCCGCGCCGGACGATGAGCCGGTGGGGGAGGTCTGGTTCCAGGACGAAGGCGACGATGCGCCCGAACTGCTCGTCAAATACCTTTTCACCTCCGAAAAGCTTTCGATCCAGGTCCATCCCGACGATGCGGCCGCGCAGGCGGCGGGCTATCCGCGCGGCAAGGACGAGGCCTGGGTAATCCTGGCTGCCGAACCCGACTCCACGATCGCGATCGGCACGCATCAACCGGTCGATCACGAGGCGCTGCGCGCCGCTGCGCTCGACGGCAGCATCGAGCATCTGGTCGACTGGAAGCCCGTCCGCGCGGGCGACGTCTTCTATTCGCCTGCCGGCACCGTCCACGCGATCGGCGCGGGAATCACGCTGGTCGAGGTGCAGCAGAATGTCGACCTCACCTATCGCCTCTACGATTATGGCCGCCCGCGCGAACTGCATCTGGACGAGGGCATCGAGGTCTCCGATGCGCGCCCCTTTGTGGCCGAATTCGAACCCGAACAAGCGGCGCCCGGCCGGACGATCCTGACCGAAGGCGGCAAGTTCGTGCTCGAGAGGTGGCGGCCCGACGGTGCGCATACGATCGTGCTGCCACAAGGCATGCCCGGGTGGCTGGTGGCTGTCGCGGGCAGAGGCACGATCGACGACGGCGTATGGCAGGCGGGCGAGACCTGGCTGGTCGAGGATGCTGCCACACTCGATGCCGCTCCGGGCAGCGACCTCCTCTTCGCCTATCCCGCACAGCAGCGTCTCGACACGGTTTTTCAGGGTTAAAGCGCCAGTTTCTTAATATCCGCGCGCTATCAGCGCGGCGATGCTTCGCGTGCTTACTCTTTCCTCGCTCTTTCCCGATGCGAGCCGTCCGGTGTTCGGCGTCTTTGTCGAGCGCCAGACGCTGGGGCTCGCGGCGCGCGACGATGTTGAGCTGGAGGTGGTCGCGCCGATCGGCATACCGCCCTGGCCGTTATCGCGCCACGCACGATATCGCCGCTTCGCCGCGGTCCCGCGCGCCGAACGGTGGAAGGGGCTCAGTGTCCATCGGCCACGCTTTCCCGTCATTCCCGGCAGCAACGGCCTTGCATCCGCCGCGCTGATGGCGCGCGCGGTACTGCCGCTCGCACGCCGGCTCCATGCCGAGCGGCCGTTCGATGTGATCGACGCGCAGTTCTTCTTCCCCGACGGCCCCGCGGCGATGCGGCTCGCGCGCGCGCTCGATCTGCCCTTCTCGATCAAGGCGCGCGGCGCCGACATCCACTATTGGGGCACGCAGCGCGCCAGTCGCGACGCGGTCAGGGAAGCCGGTCAGGCCGCCGACGGCCTGCTCGCGGTCAGCGCGGCGCTGCGACGCGACATGGCCGCGCTCGGCATCGCTGCGGACAAGACGCGCGTCCATTATACCGGGGTCGACCTCGACCGCTTCCAGCCCGGCAACCGTGCCGCGCTCAAGGCGGCGCTGGGCATATCTGGTCCGCTGGTGCTCGCCGTCGGGGCGCTGATCCCACGCAAGGGGCAGGCGCTGCTGATCGATGCGCTCGCCGTGTTGCAGGATGTGACACTTGCGCTTGCGGGCGAAGGGCCCGACCGCGACACGCTCGCCGCGCAGGCCGCGTTGCTGGGCGTCGACAGTCGCGTGCGCTTCCTCGGCAGCGTCGCGCATGACGCGCTGCCGCAATGGCTCGCTGCCGCCGACGTTATGGCGCTACCCTCAGCCTCGGAAGGACTAGCCAATGCCTGGGTCGAAGCGCTTGCCTGCGGCACGCCCGTCGTCATCACCAATTGCGGGGGCGCGCGCGAACTGATCGACCGCCCCGAGGCGGGGCGCATCGTCGCACGCAATCCGCTCGCCATTGCCGCCGCGATCATAGAGATGCTGGCGCAGCCGCCCGACCCCGATCAGGTCCGAAAAACCGCCGAGCGCTTCACCTGGACCGCGAACAGCAACGCGCTGTTCGCGCACCTGTCAGCCTTGAAACGGTAGTAGCGCCGCGACGATCCAGCGCTGCTCGGCGCGCAGCACACCCCAGGCGCGCGCCGCGGCGCGGCTGTCCATCGCCTCGACCCCGATCCCCCGCGCCTCAAGCGCTGCGATGAAGGCGCGCGGCGGCCGGCGCATTTCCGCTCCGGTGCCGAGTAGCAGAAATTCGGGCTGAGGATCGATCGCAAGCAGCGATTCGACATCGGCGAGGCCCAGTGCGTCGAGCGCGGGCGCCCCCCATGCCGCAACCCCCGAGGGTGTCAGCAACGCCGCGCGATAGACCTCGCCATCGATCCGGAAGCCGCCCTCCGCAAAGCCCGTGATCTGCGGCCCGGGCCCCTTCGCCTCGGAGACGAGGCTGGGGGGCATCAGACCACCGCGCCGTCGTCTTTGACGACGCGCTCGGCCTTGCCGGCCTTGCCCACATCCTTGGGCAGGAAGCTGTCGGGCTTGACCTTGAGCCACATCAGGATCGCCGCCGAGACATAGACCGACGAGAAGGTGCCGATCCCGATGCCCAGCAGCATCGCCGCGGTGAAGCCGAAGATCACCTCAGGCCCGAGCACGAGCAGGATGGTCAGCGCGATGATCAGCGACAGCGAGGTCACGATCGTGCGTGACAGCGTCTCGTTGACCGAGAGGTCGAGCAGCGCCTCAATGTCCATCTTGCGGTATTTGCGCATATTCTCGCGGATGCGGTCATAGACGACGATCGTGTCGTTGAGCGAATAGCCGATGATCGTCAGGATCGCCGCGACGACGTTGAGGTCGAATTCGAGCTGGGTCACCGCGAAGAAGCCCAATGTCAGTGCCACGTCGTGGAACAGAGCGAACAGCGCGCCCACGCCGAACTGCCATTCGAAGCGGAACCAGATATAGAGCGCGATCGCGAGCATCGCGAGGCCGAGCGCCCAGGCGCCCGCGCTGAACAGTTCCTCGGACACCTTGCCGGAGACGGTCTCGACCGCGTTGAACCTGGCGTCGGGATGCGTGGCCGTGATCACACGCCGGATCTCGGAGGCGGCCTTGTTGGCGCCTTCTTCGCCACCTTCGGGCAGCGGCATGCGGATCGACACCTCTTTGGGCGAGCCCATATGCTGGATCGTCGGCTCGCCGAAATTGAGGTCGGTGATCGTCTCGCGCAGCTCGTCGAGCTGGGCGGGCTGGGAAAAGGTCACGCGGATCAACTGCCCGCCGACAAAGTCGACGCCCAGATTGAACCCGTTGACCGCCACGAGGCCGAGCGACGCCAGGATCAGCAGGATCGAGAACGCCATCGCGGGCAAGCGATACCGCAGGAAGGGGATGTTGGTATTGTCGGGGACGAGCTTGAGCGGACGCATCGCGTGTCAGTCCTTAAATCACGATTTCCACATTCCTGTCATTCCCGCGAAAGCGGGAATCCAGGAACACGGACTTTTCCGGAAGATGCGGTGTGCATGGATTCCCGCTTTCGCGGGAATGACACCAAAGGCAGATTCAATGCCCATCAGATGACGATCTCTTTGGGACGGTTGCGTTTGAGATAGTCCGCAACCAGCAGACGCGTGAAGGTCACGCCCGTGAACACCGAGGTGATGATGCCGATCGCGAGCACCACCGCGAAGCCGCGCACCGGCCCCGAACCGAAGGTGAACATGATCGCGGCCGAGATCACGTTGGTGATGTTGGCGTCGAAGATCGCGCGCGAGGCTTCCTTGTAGCCGAACTCCACCGCCTGCAGCGTTGCGCGGCCGCGTCTCTGCTCCTCGCGGATGCGCTCGTTGATCAGCACGTTGGCGTCGACCGCGGCACCGATGGTGAGCACGAAGCCCGCGATGCCCGGCAAGGTCAGCGTCGCGTTGAAGATCGCCATGATGCCGAGGATCATGAACGCGTTCACGATCAGCGCGGCGGTCGTATAGACGCCGAAACGCATATAGGTGATCACCATGAACAGGATCACCGCCAGCGTCGCAACGATGCCCGCGATCATCCCCTTCTGGATCGAATCGGCGCCAAGGTCCGGCCCGACCGTGCTTTCCTGCACGACCTTAAGCGCGACAGGCAGCTTGCCCGAACGCAGCTGAACCGCGAGCTGGTTCGCCCCTTCGACCGTGAAGCCGCCCGAGATCTGCGCCGAACCACCAAGGATGGGCTCGTTGATGTTGGGCGCGGAGAGCACCTGATTGTCGAGGATGATCGCAAAGGGCTTGCCGACATTTTCCTGCGTCACACGCGCGAAACGGCGGCTGCCCTGCCCGTCGAAGCGGATGTTGACGACGGGAGTATTGTCGCGCTGGTCATAACCCTGCGTGGCGTCGACCAGCTGGTCGCCCGAGATGATCGCCTGACGCTTGACCGCGATCGCGCCCGTGCCGTCGGCCATGCGCAGCACTTCGCTGCCCACCGGCGCGCGGCCCTGCGCGACCAGCGCGGGATCGGCGTTGAGGTCGACGAGCTTGAATTCGAGCTTGGCGGTCTTGCCGAGCAAGGTCTTCAGCGCCTCGGGGTCTTCGAGACCCGGCACCTGGACGACGATTCGACTCGATCCTTGGCGGATGACGGTCACTTCCTTGGTGCCGTCGGGGTCGATGCGGCGCGCCACGACATCGCGCGCGACCGCGAGCGCATCGTCAACCGCGCGGACGAGCCCCGCCTGCGTGGGCTTCAGCACGATCCGCGACGAATCGACGACGCTGACGTCCCAGTCGCGCTGGCCGGTCATCCCGGCGCCCTGCGTCTGCGCGCGCAGACGCTCGACCGCGGCGTCGACCTGGCTCGGGTTGCGCACCATGAAGGAAACCTGCCCGCCCTGCAGCGAGATGTCGCCGATGTCGATGCGCGGCTGATTGCGGCGCATTTCGGTCCGGACGGTCTCGACCATCTGCTCGAGCCGCTGCTTGGCGACGTCGCCGGTCTCGGCCTCGAGCAGGATGTGGCTGCCGCCGGCGAGGTCGAGGCCCAGGTTGAAGCGCACCTGCGCAAAGGCCGGCCATTTGGCGACCTGCTCCTTGGGGAAGAAGCTCGGAATCGAATAGGCGATGCAGACGGCGATCGTGATCCAGACGAGCCAGACCTTCCAGCGCGGGAAATCGAGCATTGCCTAACTCAGTCGTTCGCGGGGCGCGAGCCGGCCGCGGGCGTCACGTCCGACAGCGTGGACTTCACTACCTTGACCTTGACGCCGCTGGCGATCTCGACGTCGACGAACTGCTCGTCGACCTTGACCACCTTGCCGACAAGCCCGCCGCCCGTCACCACCTGGTCGTTCTTGGCCACCGCGTTGATCTTCGCTTGATGCTCCTTCATCCGCTTCTGTTGCGGGCGGATCAGCAGGAACCAGAAGATCACGAAGATCAGGACGAGCGGCGCGAGCTGCACGAAGAACGCGGCGCCCCCGCCGGATGCGGCGCTGCCTGCGGCCTGTGCGTAAGCGGGTGTGATGAGCATGGACGGTGAACCTGTCTCTATCGATGGGCTGCGGTGAACAGCCCTGTATGAAAGGCGCGCGCCTAACATGTTCAAGGGTGGGCGGCAACTTTCGCGTAATTGCGCAAAGGCGGTTGCAAGACTCGGGCAATGGCCCTAAAGGCCGCGCTTCCGGTCGGGACGTAGCGCAGCCTGGTAGCGCATCACACTGGGGGTGTGGGGGTCGGAGGTTCGAATCCTCTCGTCCCGACCAAATTTCCCTCCCCCAAGATTCAGCTTTTCCTTGTCATTCCCGCGAAAGCGGGAATCCAGGAACACGGACTTATCGGGACAACGCGGCGTTCATGGATTCCCGCTTTCGCGGGAATGACGCAAGGGGCTTCGCGCGCCATTACTCATCCCCTCGCCACTCCTCCTTGAGCAGCCCGAACACCACCGTATCGCGCAGGTGGCCCGTCCAGGTGATCATGTTCCTGCGCAGCATCCCCTCGCGCACCGCGCCCAGCTTTTCCACCGCGCGCTGCGAGCGCAGGTTGCGCGCGTCGACGCGAAACTCGATCCGTCGAAAGCCTTGCGCAAAGGCATGCTCGATCATCAGCGCCTTCATAGTGCGGTTGAAAGAACCGCCACGCACCGAGGGTGCGATATAGGTGCCGCCGATCTCGACCACGCCATTTTTGGGATCTGGATTGATATAGTTCGTCATGCCGACGACGCGATCGCCGTCAAGCACCACGAATCCCACCCAGTTGGGCCGCGCGAGGAACGTAGGAAGCGACGCGTCGAAATGTGCGCCCGCGAGCGAGATCGGATAGATCTCCCAGATGTCGTCATCCTCGGCGCAGGCAGCGCGCAGCCTCTCGCGATAGTCGTCGCTCCACGGCACCAGCCGCACCGACCCCCGTGACAATGACACGCCAAGACTCATCGCCCGCTTCTCCCCGTTTGAATTGCCCTTCTTCGCGCCTTCGCGTCTTCGCGTGAACCCCTATGAACGGCACCCCCCACCACCGACCCATTTCGTCATGCTGACGAAAGTCAGCATCCATGGATCAAGTCGGGGATGTCGAGGGAAACGGTGACTCCAACGCCCCCCAGCCACACAGGAAAGACTGCTGTCCTACAACGATCCATATGGGTTAATTGAACGACTCGGCATGAACCGGGAGAATCCTGTGGACGTTGAAAAGCTCATCGATGAAGTCATCGGCCGCGAGGGCGGCTATTCCAACCACCCGGCCGATCGCGGCGGCCCCACGCGCTGGGGCATCACCCAGGCGGTCGCGCGCGCCAATGGCTATGGCGGCGACATGCGCAGCCTCCCGCGCGAAACTGCGACAGACATTTTCCGGCGGCTCTACTGGCACGCCCCCGGCTTCGATCGCGTCGCGGCGCATGCCCCCGCGCTCGCCGCCGAACTTTTCGACACGGGCGTCAATATGGGCCCCGCAGTCGCGGTCGGCTTCCTTCAGCGCGCATTGAACGCGCTCAACCGCGGCGCGGCCGACTATCCCGACGTCCGGTCCGCGACGCGCATCGACGCTGCCACCGAGGCCGCGCTCGCAGCCTTCATGAAGAAGCGCGACGTGGGCGGCGAGTCGGTGCTTCTGAAGGCGGTCGAGGCGCTGCAGGGCGAACGCTATCTCCGCCTCGCCGAGAAGCGTCCGGCCAATGAGGCGTTTCTCTACGGATGGCTCGCCAATCGCATCGGATAAGCACCGGATTTCTCATGTCCAGCAACGATGTGAACCTTGTGAACTTCGATCCATCAACGGTGTGAACTTCACGCGATGAACGGTGTGAACTTCGCCCTTCTGAACAGGAAAACATCATGTCCATTCTCGAAGGGCTGATCGGCCCCGTCGCCAAGCTGATCGACAGGATCATCCCCGATCCCGACGCGCGAGATCGCGCCAAGCTCGAACTGCTCAAACTCGAAGGCAGCCAGGAAATGGAGGAGATTCGGACGCAGCTGACCGCGATCGTCGCCGAGGCGCAATCGAACGATCCCTGGACCAGCCGCGCGCGCCCGAGCTTCCTCTATGTCATGTATACGCTGTTGCTCTGGGCGATCCCGATGGGTCTGATCGCCGCGATCCGCCCCGAGATGGCCGAATCGATCGCACGCGGCATGAACGCGTACCTTTCGGGCATCCCCGAGCCGCTCTATGCGCTCTTCGGCACGGGCTATCTCGGCTACACCGCGGCGCGCCAATGGGGAAAGGCCAAGGGGCTGGAGAAATAGGCTTCGCAGCCCATACCCCTGCTTTGCGTCATGCTGAACTTGATTCAGCATCCATGAACACCGGTGGTGCGGATTCGGCCTCGATCGTGTTCATGGATCCTGAAACAAGTTCAGGATGACATTGCGACGGGGGTGACGATCGCGGGTGTTTCGGCTACCGAGCCGCGCATGCTCAACCTCAACGGAATCACGGTGCGCCTTGGCGGACGCACGATCCTCGACCGCGCCAGCGCAGCGCTGCCGCCCAGGAGCCGCGTGGGGCTGATCGGGCGCAACGGCGCAGGCAAGTCGACGCTGATGAAGGTCATTGCGGGCTTTTCCGAGCCCGATGAGGGTTCCGCCGAAATGCCCCGCGGCGCGCGCCTCGGCTATATTGCGCAGGAAGCGCCCGCGGGTCAGGCAACGCCCTTCGAGACCGTGCTCGCCGCCGATACCGAACGTGCGGCGCTGCTCACCGAATCGGAGACCGCGACCGATCCGCACCGCATCGGCGAGATTCACGAGCGGCTGATCGCGATCGACGCGCACGCCGCCCCCGCCCGCGCCGCGCGCATCCTTGTCGGGCTCGGCTTCGACGAGGAGATGCAGCAACGCCCGCTCGAAAGCTATTCGGGCGGCTGGCGGATGCGCGTCGCGCTCGCGGCGCTGCTCTTCTCCGAGCCCGATCTGCTGCTGCTCGACGAGCCCTCGAACCACCTCGATCTCGAAGCGACGCTCTGGCTGGAAAATTTCCTCAAGACCTACCGCGCGACGATGGTCGTGGTCAGTCACGAGCGCGACTTCCTCAACAATGTCGTCGATCACATCCTCCATCTCGATAAGGGCAAGACCACGCTCTATGTCGGCGGCTATGATGCCTTTGAGCGCCAGCGCGCCGAACGCCTCGCGCAGCAGGCAAGCGCGCGCGACAAGCAGATGGCCGAGCGTGCAAAACTGCAGGCCTTCGTCGACCGCTGGCGCGCCAAGGCGACCAAGGCCAAGCAGGCGCAGAGCCGTCTCAAGATGATCGAACGGATGGAACCGATCGCGGCGGTGGTCGAGGATCCCAGCCTGTCCTTCGGTTTCCCCAGCCCGCAGGAACTGCGTCCGCCGCTCATCACGCTCGACGACGCCGCGGTCGGTTATGTCGAGGGCATGCCCGTGCTCAGGAAGCTCGGGCTCAGAATCGACCCGGACGACCGCATCGCGCTGCTTGGTCGCAACGGCAACGGCAAGACCACGCTCGCGCGTCTGCTCGCGGGGCAGCTCTCGCCGATGGACGGCACGATGACGACCTCGGGCAAGCTGCGGGTCGGCTATTTCACGCAGTATCAGGTGGAGGAGCTGGACGCGGGTGACACGCCGCTGGAACACATGACCCGCCAAATGAAGGGCGCGACACCGGCGGCGGTGCGCGCGCAGCTCGGCCGCTTCGGCTTTTCGGGCGACCGCGCGACGCAGAAGGTCGGCAGCCTGTCGGGTGGCGAGCGCGCCCGCCTCGCGCTTGCGCTGGTGACGCGCGATGCGCCGCACATGCTGATCCTCGACGAGCCGACCAACCACCTCGACGTCGATGCGCGCGAGGCGCTGGTCCAGGCGCTCAACGATTATGACGGCGCGGTCGTCGTGGTCAGCCATGATCGCCACATGCTCGCGCTCACCGCCGACCGGCTGGTGCTCGTCGATGGGGGCATGGCCAACGAATTTGCGGGCACGCTCGACGACTATACCGATCTCGTCCTCGGCAAGGGTCAGGCTCAGGCCGCTCCGGCCGAAAAGCCCAAAGCCTCCGCCAGGGACGCGCGCAAGGCTGCCGCCGAAGCACGCGAGCGCAACAAGGCGCTGCGCGATGCGGTCAAGGGCGCCGAGGCCGAGATGAAGAGGCTCGAGACGCGCCGTTCGGAAGTCGACCGTGCGATGTTCGATCCGGCCTCGGCCGCGCCCGCCGATTCGAAGCGCACGATGAGCGAGTTGATGATGCTGCGCGCCGAGCTGAGCAACGGCATTGAAGCCGCCGAGGCACGGTGGCTGGAAGCGTCAGAGGCGTTGGAGGAAAGCCAGGCCGCGTAGAGCCTGATCGTTTGAGGTGGAAGCGCCATGCGCTTCCGCCGAAAGCGTGAATCAGGCTCTAGTTAAACAGTTGAGACCTTGATTCACGTTTCAGGCTGAATCAGCCTGAAACGATCAAGGTCTAGCTTGCCGTCACGGCGATCACGTTGCCGATCGCGCGCGCCATATCCTCGCCGCGATAGGGCTTGCTGAGCATCGGGAAGTGCCGCTGCTGCTCGACGAGCAGCGCGTCGCCATAGCCGCTGACGAGCAGTACGGGGAGGTCGGGAAGCTGTTCGCGGACGTGCCATGCCAGCTCGACACCGTTCATGCCGGGCATGACGACGTCGGTCATCAGCAGGTCGAGTTCGCCGCCCTGGTCGATCCAGTCCATCGCGGCCTCGGCCGACCCGGCGCAGTGGACCACCGCGCAGCCCATATCGAGGAGCAGCTCCGCCGCCGCATCGGCCAGCATGCCGTTATCCTCCACCAACAGGACCTTAAGACCTGTCGGCACGCTCTCCTGTCCCATGCGATACCTCGCCAGCCGGGTGATTATTGCGCGACACCATAGCGCATCTGTACGGAAATTGCGCGCGATTCGGCGTCAGCCGCCGAACTCGCGATCGAGCACCTCGCGCAACCGCTTGGCGAGCCCGTCATAGGTGAAGGGCTTGGTGATGATGTCGACCCCGGGATCGAGCCGCCCGCCATGGACGATCGCGCTGCGCGCATAGCCTGTCGTGTAGAGTATGGGCAGGCCGGGCTGGAGCCTTCGCGCGGCCTCGGCCAGGTCGCGGCCCGACATGCCGGGCATCACAACGTCGGTGAACAACAGGTCGATCGGCGCGTCGTGATGCTCGATCAGCCGCAACGCCGAGGGGCCGTCATGCGCCTCGATGACGGTGTAGCCAAGCTCGCGCATCAGCTCGACCGAATAGGCGCGCACGCCGGGATCGTCCTCTACCACCAGCAGCGTCTCCGCACGCTCGCTGCGCGCACGTGGCGGTGCCTCGATCGCCTCGGCCTCCTCGGCCGATGCCCAGGTCATCCGGGGCAGATAGATACGGACCGTGGTCCCCTGCCCCAGCTCCGAATAGAGCCGGACATGCCCGCCCGACTGCTTGACGAAGCCATAGACCATCGACAGGCCGAGCCCCGTCCCCTTGTCGACATCCTTGGTCGTGAAGAAGGGCTCGAAGACGCGTTCCAGCGTATCCTGCGCGATGCCCGCGCCCGTGTCGGTCACCGCGATCACGACATAATCCCCGGGCACGACCTCGGCCTGCCGCGCGGCATAGGCTTCATCGAGCGTGACGTTGGCGGTTTCGATCGTCAGCGTTCCGCCGCCGGGCATCGCGTCGCGCGCGTTGACCGCGAGATTGAGGATCGCATTTTCGAGCTGGTTCGCATCGACCTCGACGCGCCACAGGCCGCCGCCCGAAACCGTCCTGATCGCGACCAGTTCACCCAGCGAACGCCCGAGCAGGTCCCACATGCCCGCGATCAGCGCGTCGATCTCGACGGGCCTGGGCGAAAGCGGCTGGCGGCGTGAAAAGGCGAGCAACCGCTGGGTGAGCGAGGCCGCGCGATCCGCGCCGGTCAGCGCATTGTCCACCATGCGTCGGACGCGCGGTTCCGCGGCCTCACCCAGCGCGCGGCGTAGCATGTCAAGATTGCCTGTGATGATCGTCAGCAGGTTGTTGAAATCATGCGCGATGCCGCCGGTGAGTTGTCCCACCGCCTCCATTTTCTGCGCCTGGCGCAGCGCATCGCCCAGCACCTCACGCTCGCGGATCGTCTCGGCGACGCGATCCTCGAGTGTCGCGTTGAGCTCCCTGAGCGCGGTCTCGGCGGCGTGGCGCGCGGTATCGTCGCGCACCGTCAGCACCGCGCCCAGCACTTTGCCTTCGGCACCATGAATGGGGCGTGCCGAACCGATGGCGAGCACTTCATGGCCGTCCGGCCTGCGGATGCGCCAGCGCGCATCGGATGTGACTTCCCCGCGCCTCACCGCCCTTGCCAGCGGCAGCTGCTCGTGCGGATAGGGACGCCCGTCCTCGGTGAAAAGATTGTAGGTGCTGGAATATTCTTCCGGACCGATGTCGAGCCGATCCACGCCATGCAGTCGCTTCGCCGCCTCGTTGATGAAGGTAATCCGGCCTTGGGGATCGGCGACGATCACGCCTTCGTCGAGCTGGCCGAGCAGCGCCGCGCGCTCGGCGGCCTCGATCTCGGCATTCTCGACCGCGCAGCGCAATGCCTGTTCGGCCTCGATCTGGCGATGGATATCGGTATCCGTCCCGAACCAGCGCCGGATCACGCCATGCTCGTCGCGCACCGGAAATGCGCGTGCAAGGAACCAGCGATAGCTGCCGTCGGCGGCGCGCAACGGAAAGGTGTCCTCCCACGGCGCTCCGCTGACGAGGCACTTGCGCAATCCCGACTCGACGCGTTCGACATGATCGGGATGGTGCACGCACAACCAGCCCCAGCCCTTGACCTGGTCATAGGATTTGCCGGTATAGTCGTGCCAGCGCTTGTTGAACCAGTAGCGCGCGCCCGAGGCCGAATTCAGCCAGGCGAGCTGCCCCATATTGTCGGCGAGCATGCGCAGCTCGCTCGCCGACATCCGGTCGGTCTGCGACGGCGCGCGCGCATTGCCGGGCAATGGGGTCGATGCATCGTCAGCCACGCAGCCTCCTGTCCGGTTGCCCGATCTGCGCCCTTCATTGTGTTTTGCGCTTCATGACGTGTCGGGCCAGCAAATACCACCCCTCCAGATGAATTAGCGCGACCGTTGCACGACTGCGACAGCACCCCATATTCACGCCCGACAAGACCCAGCGGGGATATCAATGAGCGAATTACCCAAATGGCACGGCACGACGATCCTGTCGGTGCGCAAGAACGGCAAGGTTGTGGTGGCGGGCGACGGTCAGGTCTCGATGGGCCAGACCGTGATGAAGCCCAATGCGAGGAAGGTACGCCGCCTGGGCGACGGCAGCGTGATCGGCGGCTTCGCCGGTGCTACCGCCGACGCCTTCACATTGTTCGAGCGGCTCGAGGCCAAGCTCGAACGCCATGCCGGCCACCTGATGCGCGCCGCGGTCGAGCTGGCCAAGGACTGGCGAACCGACAAGTATCTGCGCAACCTCGAGGCGATGATGATCGTCGCCGACAAGGAAACGACGCTGATCCTCACGGGCAATGGCGACGTGCTCGAACCCGTCGGCGGTATCGCCGCGATTGGATCGGGCGGCAATTTCGCGCTCGCCGCCGCGCGCGCGCTGGTCGACTATGAGCAGGATGCCGAGACGATCTGCCGCAAGGCGATGGGCATCGCCGCCGATGTCTGCGTTTACACCAACGACCAGTTGACCGTCGAAACGCTCGACGGCGTTTCCTGAACGCAATTCCACCGCGTCACCCCAGCGAAAGCTGGGGTCTCCGGTAAAACCAGGCGCGATCTGGTTGGGAGATGCCAGCCTTCGCTGGCATGACGATACGAAAAGAGATGAACATGAACGACGCCCTTACCCCCAAAGCCATCGTCGCCGCGCTCGACGCACACATCATCGGCCAGAAGGACGCCAAGCGCGCGGTCGCGGTCGCATTGCGCAACCGCTGGCGTCGCCAGAAGCTCAAGGCCGATCTGCGCGACGAGGTGACCCCCAAGAACATCCTGATGATCGGGCCCACGGGTTGCGGCAAGACCGAGATCAGCCGCCGCCTCGCGAAGCTCGCCGACGCGCCTTTCGTCAAGGTCGAGGCGACCAAGTTCACCGAGGTCGGCTATGTCGGCCGCGACGTCGAGCAGATCGCGCGCGATCTGGTGGAAGAAGCGATCCGCCTCGAACGCGAGCGCCGCCGCAATGCGGTGAAGGACAAGGCCGAGGAGGCGGCGATGAACCGGCTGCTCGACGCGCTCACCGGCAAGGACGCGAGCGAGGCGACGCGCAGCGCCTTTCGCCAGCGCTTCCAGGACGGCCATCTCGACGAGACCGAGATCGAGGTCGAGCTTGAGGCCGCGCCCAACATGCCCTTCGAAATCCCCGGACAGGGCGGCCAGATCGGCATGATCAACCTGTCCGAAATGATGGGCAAGGCGTTTGGCGGCAACCAGCTCAAGCGCCGCAAGATGAATGTCCGCGCGGCCTGGACCAAGCTCGTCGAGGAAGAGGCCGACAAGCGCCTCGATCAGGATGAGGTCAGCCGCACCGCGCTCGCCGATGCCGAAGCGAATGGCATCGTCTTTCTCGACGAGATCGACAAGATCGCGGTCTCGGACGTGCGCGGCGGCTCGGTCAGCCGCGAGGGTGTTCAGCGCGACCTGCTGCCGCTGATCGAGGGCACGACGGTGGCGACCAAATACGGCCCGATGAAGACCGATCACATCCTCTTCATCGCGAGCGGCGCCTTCCATGTCGCCAAGCCGAGCGACCTGCTGCCCGAGTTGCAGGGCCGCCTGCCGATCCGCGTCGAGCTTCAAGCGCTGACGGAAGACGATTTCATCCGCATCCTCTCGGATACCAAGGCGTCGCTACCCGAGCAGTATCGCGCGCTGATCGGTACCGAGGGCGTCGAGGTCGAGTTCACCGAGGACGGGATCAAGGCGGTGGCGCGCATCGCGGCCGAGGTGAACGGCCAGATCGAGAACATCGGCGCGCGGCGGCTGCAGACCGTGATGGAAAAGCTGCTCGAGGAAGTCAGCTTCGACGCTGAGGATCGGAATGGCGAGAAGCTCGTGATCGACGCCGCCTATGTCGATGGGCAGCTCGCCGCAGTCGCGCGCAACACCGATCTGAGCAAATACGTCCTCTAGCCGTTGCCCTTTTGCCGTGCGATGCAGCGTCATCGCACGGTAATGGAGGGACTGAATGGCGAAACACTATCTGGTGGGCGCAGCATTGGCGCTGATCGCAACCGCCGGAAACGCAGAAACGCCGTCTGCTCCGCCCGTCGCCGCCAGGAAGCCCCATCAGGTCACCGCGCCCTTCGGCGCGAGCCGCGAGGACGAATATTACTGGCTGCGCGACGATACGCGAAAGAACCCCGAGGTCCTTTCCTATCTCGCCGCCGAAAACAACTATGCCGATGCGCAGCTCGCGCATCTGACACCGCTCAAGGACACGCTGTTCAAGGAAATCACCGGCCGCATCGCGCCCGACGACAGCAGCGTTCCCTATCGTCAGCGCGGCTATCTCTATTATCGTCGCTTTGACGCCGGGCAGGACTATCCCGTGATCGCGCGGCGACAGGGCGCAATGACCGCGCCCGAGGAGATACTGCTCGACCAGCCCGTAATGGCGAAGGGCAAGGGCTTCTTCAACGTCGGCGCATGGGAGGTCAGCCCCGACAACCGCTACGTCGCCTATGCAGAGGACGCTGTCGGTCGCCAGCAGTTCAGGCTCAAGGTGAAGGAGATCGCGACGGGCAGGATCGTCGACGAGGCCGTCGCCAATATCGAGGACGCGCTCGTCTGGGCCGACGACAACCGGACGATCTACTATATCGACAAGGACCCGGTGACGCTGCTGTCCAAGCGCGTCAAGGCGCATGTCGTCGGCACCCCCGCGAGTGCCGACCGCCTGATCCACGAGGAAAAGGACGACAGCTTCTACATCAGCCTGAAGCGCACGACCTCGGACAAGCATGCCTGCATCTTCCTGTGGAGCACGACGAGCAACGAGGCGCGCTGTGCGCCCGCGTCGGGCAAAAGCGAGTTCACGGTTTTCGCGCCGCGCGAGAAGGGCTGGCTCTATAATGTCGACCATATCGGCGATCACTGGCTGGTGTGGAGCAACCATCAGGCACCCAATTACCGGCTGATGACGGTACCCGACACCGCGAAGACCGCGGATCGGACGCAATGGCGCGATCTCGTGCGTCCCAGCGGCACCGCCTTCATCGAGGCGTTCAAGCCCTTCAACAGCTTCGTCGCGATCGAGGAGCGTGTCGACGGCAGCAAGCGCATCCGCCTGCTCGGCAATGACGGCAAATCCACGCCCGTCGGCGCCGACGAGCCCGCCTATACGATGACGCTCGACACCAATGCCGAGCCTGCGACCGACTGGCTGCGCTATCGCTACGAATCGATGGTGACGCCGCCCACAATCTACGAGATCAACGCGAAAACGGGCGAACGTCGATTGCTGAAACGGCAGCCGACGCCGGGCTACGACCCGGCGCAATATGTGACGGAGCGCGTCTGGGCAACCGCGCGCGACGGGACCAAAATCCCTGTCTCGCTGGTGCGTCACAGGAAATTCCACCGCAACGGCACCGCCGCGCTCTACCAGGTCGGTTACGGCGCCTATGGATCATCCTTTGATCCCGAATTCAATGTCGCCTGGCCCAGCCTTGCCGACCGCGGCATGGTCGTCGCGATTGCGCAGATCCGCGGCGGGCAGGATATGGGCCGCGCGTGGTACGACAACGGCCATCTGATGAAGAAGATGAACAGCTTCACCGACTTCATCGACGTCACGCGCCATCTCGTCGGCCAGAAATACGCCGCTCCCAGGCGTACCGCGGGTTTCGGGCGCAGCGCGGGCGGGCTGCTGATGGGTGCCGTCGCCAACATGGCCCCCGACGACTATGGCGTGATCGTGACGCAGGTGCCCTTCGTCGACGCCGTCACGACGATGCTCGACCCGACGATCCCGCTCACCACCAACGAATATGATGAATGGGGCAATCCCGAACGCAAGCCGTTCTACGACTACATCCTCGGCTACTCTCCCTATGACAATATCGCGCGCCGGAACTACCCGGCGATTTATGTCAGCACAGGCCTGTGGGATAGCCAGGTACAGTATTACGAGCCCGCCAAATGGGTCGCGCGGCTGCGCGCGATGAAGACGGGCGAAAGCCCCCTGCTCTTCCGCGTCCAGATGGAGGCAGGCCATGGCGGAAAGTCCGGGCGCTTCAGGCGTTATGAGGAGCAGGCCGAATATCTTGCCTTCATGATGGACCAGCTCGGCGTCGCCAAATAGGGGAAGATCATGACCGGAATCATCGAAAGCTATTACGACGCGTTCAACCACGGCGATGCCGAGCGCATGCTCTCGCTGCTCGCCGAGGACGTCGTCCACGAACCCTGCCAGGGCAACCCGCGCGTGGGCGTGGGCGCGTTCCGCGATTTTCTCGATCACATGAATCGCTGCTACAAGGAGCACGCGATCGAACCGCTTATCCTCTATTCGCCCGCGGACAATCATGCCTCGGCCGAGTTCATGCTCGAGGGCAAATATCTCAAGACCGACGGCGACCTGCCTGCGGCCAGGGGCCAGCATTACCGGCTTCGTGTCGGCGCGTTTTTCGATATCGCAGGCAACCGCATCACGCGCGTCACCAACCACTACAACCTGCAGGACTGGATCGACCAGGTAACGGCGTAAACGATGGGTCGACCTTCTGTGCTCCGGGCGTGACCCGGAGCCCATGGCTGAAGCGATCGATTGCTGTCGCCATGGGCTCCTGCTTTCACAGGAGCACTGATCCGGACCTATCGTGCCGCGGTCTGCTTCTCGGGCATGACCACCATCGACCAGCTCTTGTCGGCAACCAGATAGCGCTGCGCGGTCTGCTGGATCTCGACGGGCGTGATGGTCATCAGGTCGCGCACCAGGCTTTCCATCGCCGCTATCCTGCGCGGATCGCGCGATGAACCCGCGGTCTCACGCATCCAGTACTGGTTTCCGGTGGCCGCGCGCATGTAATATTGCTGGATGGGGCCCAGCGTGCGCTGCAACTCGTCGGCGTCGACCGGCTTGGCGACGAGATCCGATGCGATCTCGCGCGCGAGCTTGAAGAACTGCTCGGTCCCCTCGGGCTTCAGCTGTCCGAGCACGATCAGATAGCCGCCATTGTCCATGCCCGTCGGCCACTGGCTCGCCACGGTCGGGCTGTAGCTCGCGCCAGCCGAGGAACGGAGCTGATCGAACAACCGGTCGTTGAAGATCGCCGCCAGCACCTCGAGCTTGCGCGACTCCGAAATATTGTCGAGCCCGCCGCCCGTCGGCCAGGCGATCACCGCCGCCGACTGTTCGGCCGCGCCGGTATGCGTGCGCAGCTCCGGTTTGGCATTGTGCGTCGGCACACCCGTCAGCGCATTGGCCGGATCGATCGAAGCGGGCTTGCGCTGCTTCATAGCACCGAAGGTCGTGCGCGCCGCCTCGATCGCCTGTGCTGTCTCGAAATCGCCGAAGATCTGCACCTCGATCGGGCCGCTCGCCAGGATGGGCTCCCACAGCTTGCGGAATCTCTCGGGCGTCAGCGCCTCGATCTCCTGTCGGCTCGGCGTCGCCCAGCGCGGATCGCCGCCGCGCACGAGCGTTTCGAGATCGCGCGTGATCACGCCCGCCGGAGACGCGTTCATCACGTCATACCCCGCCAGCGTCTGCGCACGCGCGCGGATCACGGGCGCCGGATCCCAGCCGGGAAAGGCGAGCTTCGCCGCCATCAGCTTGAGCTGGTCGGCAAGGTCGGGCGCCCGCGTTTCGCCCTTGAGGACGAAGGCGTCCTCCTCGATATCGAGCCCCATGTTGATCTTGCGGCCGTTGGTCAGCCGATCGAGTTCCTCTAGCCCCAGCTTGCCGATGCCGCTGCCGACCAGCGCCAGCGCCCCCGACCATGCCACCGTCTCGCGATTGGCGGGCAGCGCCTTGTAGCCATTGCCGAAGCGGACCGTGACATAGACCTTGCCCGGCTCGCCCTTGTTGGGAAACAGGATCAGCTTGGTGCCGTTGGACAACGACACGGTCTCGATGTTGAAGCCGTTGATCTGCGAAGTGCCCGTCACCTTGCCCGCCGCCCCGAATTTGGGGATGTCGGCGAAGGTCACGGGCTTCCCGTCGTTTCGCGCGCCGACCGAGGTCACGTCCTCGGTGAGTGCGGTGGCAGCGAGCTTTTCGCCATCGGCCAGCGGCTTGGGTGTGCTGAGCATGAGCCGCGGCCCCGCGCCCGTGAACAGCCGCTTGGTCGAGGCGAGCAGATTTTCGGGCGTGAACAGCCGCTTGGCGCCGCGGAAGATGTCGAGCGCGCCCTGGGCGGTCGTCACGGTCTCGCGGATGTCGACCGCGCGGACCAGATCGTCCGCCTGACGCGTGCCCGGCTCGGCGCCTTCATTCTCAAGCTGTGCCAGCAAAGCCAGATCGAATTCCTGCGTCTCGCGGTCGATCTCGGCCTGCGACGGCGCGGTCGTGGTCGCGTCGGCGATCACCGCGCGGACGTCGCGTAGCGCGGCCTGCCAGTCGTCACCCAGCGGCACCAGCGACACCATCGTCGCATCGGCCGAGCGCGAGATGTCTTCCTGCTGCACCTGCGCCTGGAGGAAGCTGCCGCCAGCACGTGCGCGCGTTTCGAGCCGGCGATTGATCATGCGCACCGCGAGCGCGTCGACCATCAGCCCCTCATTATATGTGACGGTGTCGTTGACCTGCTCCCAGGGGCGCATCACTCCAAGCTGAACGATCGTCGGAAAGCTCGGCTCGACCATCGCGGTCACCGTCTTCGCATCGGGATCCGGCTTGCCGAAATCGGGATCCTTGGGATTGGGCCCAACGCCGCGCCAGGCCGAGAAATGTTTCTTGACCAGCGCTTCCATCGCCACGGGATCGGCGTCGCCCGAAATCACCACCACAGTCCGCTCGGGTCTGTACCAGCGATCATGGAATGCCCGCACCCCATCAGTGGTCGCCCCCGCCAGTGTCTCGGTCGTTCCGATCGTCGAGCGGGCGGCGAGCTTTTGTCCTGCAAAGAAATGTTCGCGTGTCGCGTCGCCCATCCGTACCGCGGGGCCAAACTGTTCGCGCTGTTCGGCCATCACCACCGCACGCTCGGCATTGACCGTGCTGTCACTGATATTGGGCGCCTCCATCATCCCCGCGAGGATCTTGATGCTTTCGTCGAGCCCCGCGGCGCGCGCATTGGGCAGGTCGAGCTTGTAGACCGTCTCGGTCGGCGTGGTCGACGCGTTGCTGTCGCTGCCGAATGTCGCCCCAAGCCTCTGCCAGATGCGCTTGGATTCGCCCTCGGGCACGAATTTGGAGCCGCGGAAGGACAGATGCTCGAGGAAATGCGCGAAGCCCTGTTCCTTGTCCTCCTCCATCAGCGAACCCGCATCGATCCGCACGCGGATCGATACCTGCCCCGGCGGCACGCCGTTCTTGCGGATCGCATAGCGCAGCCCGTTGTCGAGCGTGCCGAACAGCCACGCCTTTTCCTGCGGGACATCCGAGTTGACGTAGAGCCACGGCACCTCGGCCTGTTTGGCGGCGAGG
Organism: Sphingobium sp. FW306-1B-F04DB; assembly: GCF_058781925.1. Taxonomy (NCBI): domain Bacteria; kingdom Pseudomonadati; phylum Pseudomonadota; class Alphaproteobacteria; order Sphingomonadales; family Sphingobiaceae; genus Sphingobium; species Sphingobium sp. FW306-1B-F04DB. Next base: position 23,551 of record NZ_JBYSXE010000034.1, read on the forward strand.
GCCTGCGGCGCGAGTACGGGTGCCTGCTGAGCGACGAGCGGAACCGAGGTAAAGCCGATCGTCGCGGCGAGCGGAAGCAGGGTGAAGCGCGCAAGGCGCCAGCTACGGGATTTCATGGCCTGGAGGATATGGGCCGAAGCTGAATAATTCCAATACGGATTCGGCGGACGGCGCCGACCAGATGACGAAAGGCCCCTCCCCGAAGGGAGAGGCCCGTCAATTTCAGCGGCTGCCGAAGCGCTTTACCGCGCCCTTATGCGCGCCGGGCGCACCCTTGCGGCGCCGGTGGAAAGGACGTTTGGTCTTGTCGCCCGCGGGTTGCTGCGTACGCGCTTCGCCGCCACGATCGTCATGACGCCGCTTGCCCGGCTGCGCAGCAGACGGCGCGCTGCGCGGGGGCTGGGGCAGCTTGGCGGCCTGCGCGAGGAAATCCTCGGGCAGCGGCACTGTGTCGAGCTTGACGCGCGTCAGCCGCTCGATCTGCTTGAGCCACTGCTTCTCCTCGCCATCGACGAAGCTGATCGAAACGCCTTCCGCTCCGGCGCGCGCGGTGCGGCCGATGCGGTGGACATATTGTTCGGGTACGTTGGGCATCTCGAAGTTGAACACATGGCTCACGCCCGGAACGTCGATGCCGCGCGCCGCGATATCGGTCGCGACGAGGATCTTGATGTCGCCGTTGCGGAATGCCTGGAGCGCGGCGGTGCGCTGCGGCTGCGACTTGTTGCCGTGGATGGCGAGCGCGCCGACGCCGGCCGCGACAAGGTGCTTCACGACGCGGTCCGCGCCGTGCTTGGTGCGCGTGAAGACGAGCGCGCGCTCGATCGGTTCGGCCTTGAGCGTGAGCGTGAGCAGCGCCTGCTTCTCCTTCTGGTTCACGAAGGAGACGTACTGGTGGACGCGCTCGGCAGTGGTCGACTGCGGCGCGACCGACACCTTGACCGGATCGGTCAGAAAACGGTCACCCAGCTCGGCGATCGCCTTGGGCATGGTCGCCGAGAAGAACAGGCTCTGGCGCTTGGTCGGCAGCAGCTTGTCGATGCGCTTCAGCGGCACGATGAAGCCGAGGTCCATCATCTGGTCGGCTTCGTCGAGCACGAAGATCTCGACGTCGCGCAGGTGGAAGGCGCGCTGGTCGATCAGGTCGAGCAGGCGGCCCGGGGTGGCGACGACGATGTCGGCGCCCGCCTTCAGCTTGCTGATCTGCCGCCCGATCGGCACGCCGCCGAACACGACCTCGACCGAGAGGCGCAGGTTGTGGCCGTAGTCGCGGAAGGACGTGGCGATCTGGCTCGCCAGCTCGCGCGTCGGCGAAAGCACCAGCATCCGGCAGCTGCCCAGCGGACGCGGCTTGGGGTTGTTGGCGAAATAGTGGAGCGAGGGCAGCGCGAAGGCCGCGGTCTTGCCCGTGCCCGTCTGCGCGATGCCGCACAGGTCGCGGCCTTCGAGCAGCGGCGGGATCGACTGCACCTGGATCGGGGTCGGCTTGTCATAGCCCTTGGCGGCGAGCGCCTTGATGATCGGCTCGGCCAGGCCAAGGTCGGTGAATTTCGTCATCTATCGTTCTCTTTATGTCATGCGAAGCGCGGCCACGCACGGGACGTGCGGGCGCGAAACGCGGGGTTCGTTGACGACCCGCGTGAAATGGGAAGCCTTGCAAAAGCAAAGCGCATCTCTTCAGCCGGTCCCGGATTTCCGGGCGTTCACGCTGCCGAATATGGTCACGGCCGGTCCACCGGCCTGATGCGCTGGCGGGCATATGACTGTAAATCGTGGCGAAAGCAAGGCCGCCCTTGATCACGGCCCCTGCCTGCTGCACAAAAACGCCATGCCGCACGCACATGGAAACCGCTTCAAGGTCAGGCGCTTCGCGCTTGCCGCTTCACTCCTCCTCGCCACCGCGCCGCTCCACGCGCAGCTGACTCCGGCCGAACGCGACATGACCGTGGCGGTCGAGGCGGATCAGGACCGCTCGGTCGCGTTGCTCGAAAGGCTGGTCAACCAGAACTCCGGAACGCTGAATCTGGAAGGCGTGACCAGGGTCGGCGAGATGATGCGCGCCGAACTGGAGCCGCTGGGCTTCGCCGTACGGTGGGTGCCGATGGCCACGACCGAGCGTGCGGGACATTTGATCGCCGTCCACAAGGGCAATGGCCGCGGCAAGCGGCTGCTGCTTATCGGCCATCTCGACACCGTGTTCGAGAAGGACTCCCCCTTCCAGCGCTTCGAACGACACGGATCGAAGGGCATCGGCCCCGGCGCGGGCGACGACAAGGGCGGCATCGTCGTGATGCTGATGGCGCTGCGCGCGATGCACAAGGCAGGCACGCTCAAGGACGCCGATATCGAGGTCGTTCTCACCGGCGACGAGGAAGAGGCGGGCGACCCGGTCGAGATTTCGCGCGCCGACCTCATCGCCGCGGGCAAGCGTGCCGACGTCGCGCTCGATTTCGAGGGGCTCGTCGTCCAGGACGGCAAGGATATGGGCTCGATCGCGCGCCGCAGCAGTTCGGGCTGGACGGTGACGGTGAAGGCCTCGGGCGGTCATTCGAGCGGCATCTTCAGCAAGGAGGCTGGCGACGGCGCGATCTATGCGTTGGCGAAGATCATCACTTCCTTCCGAAGCGAACTTCCCGAACCCAACCTCACCTTCAATGTCGGCCTGATCGCGGGCGGCGCCACCGCTGAAGCGCCTGAAGGCGGAGCGGCGGTCTCGGCGACGGGCAAGACCAACATCATTCCCGAAATCGCCATCGCGCGCGGCGACATCAGGACGCTGAGCAACGAGCAGACCGAGCGCGTCCGCGGGCGGATGCAGGAGATCATTGCGCGCCCTTCGCCCGGCGCAACCGCGAAGATCGAGTTCAGCAAGCACACCTATCCCGCCATGGCACCGACGCCGGGCAATCGCGCGCTGCTCGACCGGTTGAACGTCGTCAACCGCGACCTCGCCCTCCCCGAAATGCCCGCGCTCGATCCGCTAAAGCGCGGTGCGGGTGACATCGCCTTCGTCGCGCAGGACGTCGACGGCCTCGTCGGCCTTGGCCCGTCAAGCACCGGCGATCATGCCCCGGGCGAGGCGGTCGACCTCGACAGCTTCGGGCGCCAGGCAAAGCGCGCGGCGATTCTGATGACCCGGCTGAGCCGCGAGAAGCGCTGAAAAGGCCGCAATCGCACTTGATCCGCGGGGGCTTTGCCCCCAAATGCACACCATGCTGATCGAGACCGAAACCACGCCCAATCCGGCGACGCTCAAGTTCCTGCCCGGCCGCCGCGTGATGGACGCGGGCACGCGCGATTTCGCGAACCCCGAAGAGGCCGAGATCTCGCCGCTCGCCGAGGCGCTGTTCGCGCAGGGCGATGTCGAGGGCGTGTTCTTCGGGAGCGACTTCATCTCGGTCACCGCCGCGCCCGGCGTCGCCTGGTCCGACCTCAAGCCGCAGGTGCTGTCGGTCCTGCTCGACCATTTCACCGCGGACATGCCGCTTTTCCGTCCGGGCAGTGCGGGCGGCATCAGCGTGCCCGACGATGACGAGGCGTTCGCGGAGAACCCCGAGGATGCCGACATCGTCGCGCAGATCCGCGAGCTGATCGATACGCGTGTCCGCCCCGCGGTCGCCAATGACGGCGGGGATATCGTCTATCGCGGCTTCGACAAGGGCACGGTCTATCTCCGCATGCATGGCGCCTGCGCGGGCTGCCCCTCCTCGACCGCCACGCTCAAGCATGGCATCGAGACGCTGCTCAAGCATTATGTGCCGGAAGTGACCGAAGTCCGCGCAGTCTGACGCGCAATCCTGCCGGTTCAAAAGGGGAAGCAAATATGGGGCAGCCGCTCTCGCCCGAAGGGCTCGACACGATCTTCCGCACCGCGCGGACCTATAATGGCTATCTCGACAAGCCCGTCAGCGAGGCGCAGCTCCACCAGATCTGGGACCTGATGAAGATGGGGCCGACCTCGGCCAACCAGCTTCCGGCGCGGCTCGTCTGGTGCGTCAGCGAGGACGCAAAGGAAAAGCTCGCGGCAACCGCGATGGAGAGCAATGCGGTGAAGATCCGCAAGGCGCCGGTCTCGGTCATCATCGGCTATGACGAGAATTTCCACGAGCATCTGCCCGAACTCTTTCCGCATACCGATGCGAAGAGCTGGTTCGAGGGGAATTTGCCGTTGCGTCAGGCCAATGCCTTCCGCAACAGCTCGCTGCAGGGTGCCTATTTCATCATCGCCGCGCGCGCGCTCGGGCTCGACACCGGCCCGATGTCGGGGTTCGACAATGCCGCGGTCGACAAGGCGTTCTTCGCCGACACGCCGCACATCAAGTCCAACTTCATCTCGACGCTCGGCTATGGCGATCCTGCGACAATCTTCGGTCGCAGTCCGCGCCCGGCCTTCGACAAGTTCAACCGCATCGCCTGACCCCTTGCGCCAGCTCGTCATCGAAACCGCGACGGCCGCATGCTCGGTGGCGCTGTTCGAGGACGGCGCGCTCATCGCCGAAACACATGAAGAGGTCGGCCGTGGCCATGCCGAGCGTCTGATCCCGATGATCGGCGCGCTGCCCGACAAGGGCCGCGCCGACGAGATCCTCGTCGATTGCGGGCCCGGCAGCTTCACCGGCGTCCGCGTCGGTCTCGCCGCGGCGCGCGGGCTGGGGCTCGGCTGGAAGGTGCCCGTCTTCGGCTTTTCCTCACTCAGCCTGATCGCAGCCGGTGCCGACTGGGGTGATGAAGCGACGCTTGCGGTCGCGATCAACGGGGGGCATGGTCAGCTCTTCGTTCAGCGGTTCGAAAGGACGCCCATGCGACCGGCATCCGATCTTGCCTCGCTCGTCCCGGCCGCGGCCGGCGCATTTGCCGCTGACCGGCTGGTCATCGGCAACGGCGCCGCGCCGCTCGTTGAGGCGCGCGGTACGGGCGAGGCGCGTGCGGCGGATGCGCGTGCGAGCGGCGCTCTCGCGATCCCCGCGCAACTGCGCGCGCTGCCGCCCATTCCGATCTATGGGCGCGCGCCCGATGCGAAGCCGATGCCATGAGCACGGCGGCGGATCATTCGGTCACCGTCTTCGGCGCCGATGCCACCGCGCTCGTTCCGGTCCTGGAGATCATGCGCGCCGCCTTCGACCCGGCCTATGGCGAGGCGTGGAACGCCGCGCAATGCGCAGCGATCATCGGCGGCCCGGGCGTCTGGCTGCTCATCGCCGAACTCGACGGCCGCCCCGCAGGCTTCGCGCTGACGCGCGCGGTTCTCGACGAGGCCGAGTTGCTGCTCATCGCGGTCCATCCCGAGGCGCGACGGCGCGGCGTGGGCGCGGCACTGCTCGATGCGGTGATGGATGGATGCCGCCTACGATCGGTCAATCGCCTGTTTCTCGAAGTACGTGCAGGCAATCCGGCAATCGCACTTTACACCGCTTTCGGCTTTTCAAAGGTTGGTGAGCGCACCAATTACTATCGCGGAGCAAATGGGCAATTGTTCGACGCGCACAGTTACAGTCTTGCCCTCCAAAAAATTATGAAATTGCAAAACGCTTGATTGCAACGCCCCGATTGTGCCGCCATATAGGATGGGACGATGCAAGAATGCACGTCCAGCCTCGGGTCATAGAGAGAACAAGATGGACAACCAGAACGAACTGTCCGAAACCCTTATCACGCTTACGGCCGACATTGTTGCAGCGCATGTCAGCAACAACAGCGTCGCGGTCTCGGATTTGCCGCTGCTTATTCAGAATGTGCATGGTGCGCTCGCCAGCCTTGGCAGCGTCGAGGCAGCACCCGAAGTAAAGCAGGAACCTGCCGTTTCGGTTCGTGCTTCGGTGAAGCCCGACTACATTGTCTGCCTCGAAGACGGCAAGAAGCTCAAGATGCTCAAGCGTCACCTTATGACGCACTATCAGATGACGCCCGAGCAATATCGCGCAAAGTGGAACCTGCCCGCGGACTATCCGATGGTGGCGCCCAACTATGCCGAACAGCGCCGCAGCCTGGCCAAGAAAATCGGGCTCGGCACCAAGCGTCGCAAGCGCTGACCCCCGGCGCGAAGACGCAGGCGGCACGGCTGGGAAACGTGCCGCCACGGCTTTCGCCAGTCTTCAAAAGCGGCTAGGCTCTCCCCATATTTTTATTTCCGGGGTGAAAGCAGGAACTGATGAGCCGCAAGATCGACGTGGAAGCATTGTGTCATGAACGCGGGCTGCGCATCACCGAGCAGCGCCGCGTGATTGCACGCGTGCTGTCGGAGGCCGAGGACCACCCCGATGTCGAGAAGCTGCACGAGCGCGCATCCGCGATCGATCCGGGCATCTCGATCGCGACGGTCTATCGCACCGTCCGCCTGTTCGAAGAGGCTGGCATCCTTGAACGCCATGATTTCGGCGACGGCCGCGCACGCTACGAAGCCGCGCCCGAATCGCACCACGACCATCTGATCGATGTCGAGACGGGCAATGTGATCGAGTTCGTCGATCCCGAGCTCGAGGCGCTGCAGAAGCAGATCGCCGAGAAACTCGGCTTCCGCCTCGTCGATCATCGCATGGAGCTCTATGGCGTCTCGATCGATCGCAAGAGCTGATCGGCTGACACCGCGGGCGATGTTTCGCATCGCTGGCATGGTCGGCGCGCTCATCCTCTGCCTTCCCCTGCATGGACTCTGGCGGCTGATGCGCGCGCGATCGCCCTGGCCCCCGATCTTCCTGGGACTTTGCGGCCGTGCCGCGGGCGTACGCGTGGCGGTCGTCGGCGAACCCATTCGACAAAATGTTCTTTTTGCATCGAACCATATCAGCTGGCTCGAGATCCTCGCGCTGGGCGGCGCGGCGCGCACGGCCTTCGTCGCCAAGGCCGAGGTCGGACGCTGGGGGATCATCGGCTGGCTCGCCGGGCTCAATCATACCGTCTATGTCGAGCGCGAGGATCGCACGGCGGTAAGGGGGCAGGCCGGCGCGGTGCGCCAGGCGCTCGTCAACCGAAAGCCCGTCACCCTCTTCCCCGAGGGTACGACCGGCGACGGGATCGCGCTGCTGCCCTTTCGCGCCTCGCTCTTCGCCGCGGTCGCGCCGCCGCCCGATGGCGTGTGCGTCCAGCCCGTCGCGCTCGATTATGGTGCCGCCGCGACCGAGATCGCATGGACCGATGCCGAGCCCGCGGGCGCCAACGCCAAGCGGATCCTCAATCGCAAGGGCACGATTCCGCTCACCATCCATTTTCTCGAGCCATTACCGGAGGATGTGCTGGCCGATCGCAAGGCGATCGCGCTGATGGCACAATCGCAGATCGCGAGCCGGTTGGACGCCGCTTCCCGCCAGCGCCGGCTTGGCTTATAGCGCAGGTCAGATGACTCGCTCCAATCCCCGCACATATCAGGTCAAATCCTTCGGCTGCCAGATGAACGTCTATGACGGCGATCGCATGGCCGAAATGCTCAGCCAGCAGGGCATGCGTCCCGCGGGCGACGGCGAGGCCGCCGACATCGTCGTGCTCAACACCTGCCACATCCGCGAAAAAGCCGCGGAAAAGGTCTATTCGGACATCGGCCGCCTCGCGAAGCCCGAGACCGGCGAACGCCCGATGATCGCGGTCGCGGGCTGCGTCGCGCAGGCCGAGGGGCCGGAAATCGTGCGCCGCGCGCGCGATGTCGACATCGTCGTCGGCCCGCAGGCCTATCACCGCCTCCCCGAGCTGGTGGCCAAGGCGGCGCGCGGCGAAAGCGCGCTCGACACCGATATGCCGCTCCTCTCCAAATTCGACGCGCTGCCCCGGCGTGCGCGCCAGCAGCGGCCGAGCGCCTTCCTGACCGTGCAGGAAGGCTGCGACAAGTTCTGCACCTATTGCGTCGTCCCCTATACGCGCGGCGCCGAGGTCTCGCGGCCGTGGAGTGCAATCGTCGACGAGGCGAAGGCGCTGATCGACGGCGGCGCCAGGGAAATCACGCTGCTCGGCCAGAACGTCAACGCCTGGACGGGCGAGGACCACAAGGGCACGACGCAGGGTCTCGACGGCCTGATCCGCGCGCTCGACCGGCTGCCGGGGCTTGAACGCATCCGCTACACGACCAGCCATCCCAACGACATGACCGAGGGGCTGATCGCCGCGCATGGCGATGTCGAAAGGCTGATGCCGTTCCTGCACCTGCCCGTGCAATCGGGCAGCGACCCGATCCTGAAGGCGATGAACCGCAGCCATAGCACTGCGAGTTATCTGGCGATCATCGAGCGCGTCCGCGCAGTGCGCCCCGACATCGCAGTCTCGGGCGACTTCATCGTCGGCTTCCCCGGCGAAAGCGACGCCGATTTCGAGGCGACGCTCCAGATCGTCCGCGATGTCGACTATGCGATGGCCTATTCGTTCAAATATTCGCCGCGCCCCGGCACCCCTGCCGCCGACATGGACGCGCAGATTGCGCCCGCGCTGATGGACGAACGGCTCAAGGCATTGCAGGACCTGCTCAACGAACAGCAGCATGCCTTCAACCGCACCACGCTCGGCCGGCGCACACGGGTACTGCTCGAACGCAACGGCAAGCTCCCCGGCCAGCTCATCGGCAAGTCGCCCTGGCTGCAATCGATCCACGTCATCGCGGAAGGGGCCGCGATCGGCGACATGCTCGATGTCGAGATCATCTCGGCCGGGCCCAACAGTCTAGGAGGCGCAATGCTGGAAAAGGTGGCTGCCTGATGTCGCGCAAGGCCGAACAGGCGCAACCCGGGCAAAAGGCCCGTCTCGAAATCCTCTTCGACAAACCGCAGCTGCTCGGCCGCCTCTTCGGCGAATATGACCAGAACCTCGTCGCGATCGAGAACCGGCTGGGCGTCTATATCTCGGCGCGCGGCAACAAGATCCAGATCGAGGGCGAGGCCGAGGCAGCCGCCCGCGCGCGCGACGTGCTGACGGGCCTCTACAACCGCATCGTTCGGGGTCAGGATCTCGACACCGGCGCGGTCGAGGCGGTGATCGCCATGTCCTCCGAGCCGACGCTCGAGGGCATCATCCGCGCCGACGTCTCGCAGCCGCCCGAGGTGATGATCCGCACGCGCAAGAAGACGATCGTGCCGCGCTCGGCGGGGCAGATCACCTATATGCAGTCGCTTGCGCGCGACGAGATCATCTTCGCATTGGGGCCCGCGGGTACCGGCAAGACCTACCTCGCGGTCGCGCAGGCGGTGAGCCAGCTCATCACCGGCTCGGTCGACCGGCTGATCCTCTCGCGCCCCGCAGTCGAGGCGGGGGAAAAGCTCGGCTTCCTCCCCGGCGACATGAAGGAGAAGGTCGATCCCTATCTCCGTCCGCTCTACGACGCGCTGCACGACTGCCTGCCCGCCGAGCAGGTCGAGCGGCGCATCGGCTCGGGCGAGATCGAGATCGCGCCGATCGCCTTCATGCGCGGCCGGACGCTCGCCAATGCCTTCATCATTCTCGACGAAGCGCAGAACACCACGCCGCTCCAGATGAAGATGTTCCTCACCCGCTTCGGCGAGGGCAGCCGGATGGTCATCTGTGGCGACCCCAATCAGGTCGACCTGCCCGATCCCACCAAATCGGGGCTCGCCGACGCGGTCTCCAAGCTGACCGGCGTGCAGGGCATCAACGTCGTCCCCTTCGGTGTCTCGGACGTCGTCCGCCATCCGATCGTCGGGCGGATCGTCGAAGCCTATGAGGGGCGCGGTGCTTGATATAGCCGTCCAGGCCGGACCCGGCTGGGGCAAGATCGAGGATTGGGAAGCACTGGCAGCGCGCGCGGTGACCGCTGCGCTGCAGATCAGCCCCTATGGCGAATGGATCGAACGCAACCTCGCGATCGAGGTCGCGATCCGCCTCACCGACGACGATGAGGTGAAAACGCTCAACGCGCAGTATCGCGGCAAGGACAAGCCGACCAACGTGCTGAGCTTCCCGATGGTCCAGGCAGACCTGCTCGACGGCCTCGCCAATACCGATGACGGCGAGGTGCTCCTCGGCGACATCGTGCTCGCGCGGGGTGTCTGCCGGCACGAGGCCGCCGATAAGGGAATCAGCGTGGCCGACCATGCGACACACCTGATTGTTCATGGTACTTTCCATTTGCTAGGTTATGACCATCTGGAGGACGCCGAGGCCGAGGCGATGGAAGCGCTCGAGATACGCGCGCTGGCATCGCTGGGCCTGGCCAATCCATATGATGACATCAGGGGCTGACTACAAAGACCATGCCAGACGATTCCAGTAGCGGAGACAGTAGCGGCCGATTGTGGCGCGGACTGCGCAGCCTGATCTTCGGCGAGGACAGCGAACCGACGCTGCGCGACCAGATCGAGGAAGCGATCGAGGAGCATGAGGAAGACGCCGACCGGCCGTCCAATGGCGACCTGTCGCGGATCGAGCGCCAGATGCTCAAGAACCTCCTCCATTTCGGCGAACGCACCGCGAGCGACGTCTCGGTGCCGCGTGCAGACATCATCGCGATCGCCGAAACCGCGAGCTTCAGGGAACTGTCGGCGCTGTTCGTCGAGAGCGGCCTTAGCCGCCTCCCCGTCTATCGCGACAGCCTCGACACGATCATCGGCATGATCCATGTCCGCGACGCCTTCGCGATCCGTGCCGAGGGCCGCCCCGAGCCCGCGAACATCGCCGAACTCATGCGCCAGCCGCGCTACGTGCCCGAAACGATGGGCGTGCTCGACCTGCTCGCCGAGATGCGCGCGACGCGCACGCACCTCGCGATCGTGCTCGATGAATATTCGGGCACCGAGGGGCTCGTCACGATCGAGGATCTGGTCGAGGAGATCGTCGGCGAGATCGAGGACGAGCATGACGACGAGCCCGAAGAGCTGCTCGTCGCGATCGACAATGGCTGCTGGGACGCCGATGCGCGCGCCGAGCTGGAGGATGTCGGCGAGATTGTCGACCCGCGACTGGCCGAGGTCGAGGAGGATGTCGACACCTTGGGCGGCCTCGCCTTCGTGCTGGCGGGCCATGTTCCCCAGCCGGGCGAGATCGTCGCGCACGACAGCGGCTGGAAGCTCGAGATCACCGAAGGCGATTCGCGCCGTGCAACGCGCATCCGACTGCATCCACCCGAACCCGTGGTCGAGGAAGAAGCCTGATCGGATCAGGGTGCGCATCCACGCGCCCCACCCTTTCGCGCGCGCCGCTAATCCCTTTGCGACACGCACACCGCCGATTAGTCACGCAATCGATCAATCTGATGGGATTAATGCGTTTCGTTATCCGGCACGGCTGAGGCATGATCAGTGCACGACAAATCGCAATGTTCAACCTGGGCCATCCCGGTTATGATGCGCCCGCGCAAAGCCTGGGAGGATCCACCGAAGAGTCACTCCAAAGCCGCCATCTCAGCCCCCTAAGATGCGCGGACCACGGCACTGGCGAAATTAGCTCCCGCCGGTGCCAGTTCCCTGCCGCCGGGGCCCCCTCCCAAGACCGGCGACAGGAGCGCCTGATGCGTGCGCCGGATCCCCTTGACCGGCGCACGCTCAGGCATATTGTCGCAACCCATGAAAAAGTCGGTCATTATCCTCATCGTCGTGGCGCTGCTCGCGGTATTCGCAGGCGTTTATTATTATGTCGGCAGGGGCGAGCCCGCGAAGCTCTCCGTCGATGCGGTGACGGGCGCAAAGCCAGAGATCGCCGCGCCCAATCGCGAGACCTTCCCGCTGATCAACATTGCCAAACCTGTGGGCTGGGCGGGCGGCGCGAAGCCGACCGCACCTGCGGGACTTCAGGTCGCCGCCTTCGCGGACAAGCTCGACCATCCCCGCTGGATGTACCTGCTTCCCAATGGCGATGTGCTGGTGGCCGAGACCAATTCACCGCCACGCGTGGTCGAGGGGATCAGGGATCGGGTGATGAATTTGCTGATGGGTCGCGCGGGCGCGGGCTCCGCCTCCGCCAACCGTATCACGCTGCTGCGCGACAGCGATGGCGACGGCGTCGCGGATCAGCGCTCGGCGCTGCTCGAAGGGCTCAACTCGCCCTTCGGCATGGCACTGATCGGGGACACACTCTACGTCGCCAATACCAATGCGATCCTCGCCTTCCCCTACAAGCCCGGCGATACGAAGATCACCACCCCGGGCCGCAAGATCAGCAACCTGCCCGCTGGCTTCAACCACTGGACGCGCAACCTGATCCCCAGCCCTGACGGCAAGAAGCTGTTTGTCACCGTCGGCTCGGCGAGCAATATCGGCGAGCGCGGCATGGACAAGGAGGTCAACCGCGCCGCCATCCACGAGATCGACATCGCGACGGGCAATTCGCGCATCTTTGCCGCGGGGCTCAGGAACCCCAACGGCCTCGCCTATGAGCCGCACAATGGCTGCCTGTGGACCACGGTCAACGAACGCGACATGCTCGGCGGCGATCTCGTGCCCGACTATATGACCTGCGTCGAATTCGGCGCCGACTATGGCTGGCCCAACAGCTATTGGGGCGGCTACGAGGACATCCGCGTCGAACCCCGCCGCCCCGATCGGCTCGAATATGTGAAGCGGCCCGACTATGCGCTCGGGCCGCATGTGGCAGCGCTCGGCCTCACTTTCGCCGATGGCGCCAGTCTCGGTGCCAATTATGCGAGCGGCGCCTTTGTCGGCCTGCACGGCTCATGGAACCGCGAGCCGCCCTCGGGCTACAAGGTCGTCTTCGTGCCCTTTGGCGACAATGGCTACCCGCTGCCCAACGCCAAGCCACAGGATTTCCTCACCGGCTTCCTCAACGCCGAGGGCGAGGCACAGGGTCGCCCGGTCGGCGTGATCAAGGACAAGACGGGCGCACTGCTGGTGGCGGACGATGTCGGCAACGTCATCTGGCGGGTCAGCGGGCCCAAGGCGCCCGCGGCAACGCCGGCACGTTGATCGAGTTCAAAAGGCGGGCAATGCCCTGAGCCCCTCGCTCGCTTTTCGGGCGCGCGAGGACATTTGCAGGAAATGGGCGGCGATCACGGGCAATAGGCATAGGGCGGGGCGCCGAGCTGGATCGCGCGGTTCTGGAGCGCCAGCCGATAGGTCGCGAGCACCTGGTTGGTCTGCGTATAGCCCGGATCGGTCACGCTGCCCCAGAGATAGAAGATCGACGCATCGCTCGGCGTCAGCGTCGCGCCAGGGTCGTTCTGGACGGACTTCCACGTCGCCTTCGACACCGGCGTCGTGAACAGTGCGGGGTCGATCACCATCTCCTCGCTCCAGAACCAGTACCGACGCACGCACAGCGTGGGCGCGACGTGCCAGCCCCATTCGACGAAGCATTGCGGGTTGTTTTTCGTGTCGACATGCAGCCAGTAGCCGGTGCTGTGCTCGATCCAGACTTTGCGCGGCTTGCGCCCCATGTTGATCATCAGCCGGCACATTTCGTGCGCGCGGCCCCAGCAACCGTCATCGGGATAGAGAAAGGGGATGCACGGCGCGGGCACGGTCAGGGGCGGGCAGGTCGTTGCCGCCATCGCGTCGAAGATCTGCTGCGCCCTCGTCCGCGAGACACAGCGAAACCACCACCACGGCCAGAAGGGCCAGCGCCAGATCCAGTCGAAAAGGTTCCAGCGGCGTTCGAGCGGCGGGATGTCTTCCTTAGGCCAGGGCGGCAGCGGGCCATCATCGGGTCCTGGCATATAGGCGCGGATGTCGATGACATTGTGCGCCTCATCCTCGGTCAGGATCACCGTCTGTCCCCGCTCGAGCGCGGCGCGCGCCTGTTCCGCGAGCGCCGTGAAATCGGGATTCTCGCGCAAGATCCGGTGGCGCGCGTGCGAGAAGTGCAGTTCGACGTCATAGCCGGGCTCGCTCGCGCTGATAGCGGCGATCCGCGTGACATGCGGGATAAGCAGCCGCGCGATCGCGTCGGTCGCGGGATCAACCTCGAGATAGACGGGCGCCTTCAACCGCGCGAGGCCGTCGAGCACCTGCGCGAAGCCCGGCGATTTTGGGTCGGCGGGGTCGAAGCGGATGCGACGCCCCTCATCGAGCTCGACCGAAAGCCCGCGCTCGGAACGCAGTATCTCGGCCGCAGGCCGATCGAGCGGCGGCTCCAACCGGATACGGGTCGAAACGATCGCATTAGGGTTGGGCATCGCGGTGCTCCCGGCAGATGCGCCATGATATCAGAGTGATGCGCCGCTGTCGTCGCGGCGAAAACACCCATATCGCACGCTTGGCGGACGACTATTCGCGGGTGAGCGGCCCCGCCTTGGGGTTCGGCCGCGTGACGACATAGCCCGCGCAAGCCAGCAGGAACAGCGCCGCGCCCGTCTCGACGAGCACGCCCGGACGCGTCGCGAAATGCAGCACGCCGAAACCGAAGGCCATGCCCGTACACGCCATCAGCTTGGCGCCCGGGCTGATCGCGCGCTCGCGCCGCCAGGCGACGATCGTGGGGCCGAAGCGCGGATGGTTGAGCAGCCATGCCTCGAGCCTGTCCGACGACCGCCCGAAGAAGAACGCCGCGATGATCAGGAAGATCGTGGTCGGCAGCAGCGGCACGAACGCGCCGATGATCCCGAGCGCGAGCGCGATCAGCCCCGCCGCAAGGTTCAGCGAGCGCCGCATGCGCCGCCGCCGCTCATGGCCGCGCCATCTCCAGGCACGGACCATAGTCGAGCCCGGGCGCGACGGGATCGGCCGCACGCCGCTGCGCCTCGGCGGCGATCGCCTCGCGCGCCTCGGCCATTTCGCGGTCGACCTCGTTGCCGCTCCTGCCTTCACCGCGCAGCGCTTCACGCGCACGATAGTCGAGCACCGCGGCAAGCGTCTTGAGGTCCCGCGCCTCGCCCGCCTGACGTGCGGCGGCGTCGTCATGGGCCAGTGCCAGCATCGCGGCGCATTGGGGCAGGCCGGGTGCGGGTGGCGCCGGTGTGAGCGCATCCATCAACGCGGTGCATTCAGCGACCGCCGCGTGCGGCAGGTCCTGCGCCGCACCGCCCGCCTTCGCGGTCTTCTGCCGCTCCGCCACCGCGGCCAGGATCGCGTCGCGCACCTGTTCCTTGGTCCAGCCGCTGTCCTTCATCACGGTTTCGCCGACGACCTGCGCGAAGCGCGCGCCGCGCTGCTTCATTGGTGGCCATTCGCCCGCACGGCCGCGCTCCTGCTCCGATGCAACGATCGCCAGCGTGGCGACGCAGCCGATCTGGCGTTGCTGCTCGGAATTGAGGGACGTTTGCGGCGCCGCCGCGGCGAGGGCGGCGATAGCCGCGAGCAACAGGCTATTCACCCCGCGGTCCCAGCGCCTTCACGCGATAGCAGGGGTTCAGATCCTCCTCGGCGGGTTCGACACCGCGTGCGGCGCGTGCCGCGCGCTCGGCCGCGATCGCCTTCTTCTCGACCGCGATCGTGGCATCGGCGCGTGCTTCGGCCTCGGATATGGAGCCTTGTTCGGCAATCACGATCTTGCGGAGCGCCGCGGCATCTTCGGCAAAGCCCTGCGTCATCGCGGGATCGCCGCTCTTCTGGCGCAGCGCCTCATGCGTCAGGCTGAACAGCGCCGCGCAGTGCACCGAACTGGGCAGCGGCGCGGGCGGCGCCTCCTGCCCGACAATCAACAGCAATGCGGCCAGCACGGATAGCGGCACAGTCAACTCCCCAACGCTCATACTCGTATTCCTGCTTGCCACGCGCGCGGCCGCTTGAAAACAAGCGAATTGCGGGCGATAGCTCGCCGCGTGATGCTCCACCCGCTGATTCTCGCGACATTAGCGGGGCTTGCCTCCGCCACGGGCTTCGCGCCCCTTGATCTCTGGCCCGTGACGCTCGTCGCCTTTGCGCTGCTGCTCCATCTCGTCCATCAGGCGCCCGGCATGAAGCGCGCGCTTCTGACCGGATGGCTGTTCGGTATCGGCCACTTCACTGTCGGCCTCAACTGGATCGCCCACGCCTTCACCTATCAGGACGCGATGCCGCACTGGTTCGGCTATGGCGCGGTGCTGCTGCTCTCGCTTTATCTCGCGGTCTGGCCCGCTTGCGCCGCGGGGCTGGCATGGCGTTGGGGCCGTGACCATCGAACCGCCTTCGTGCTGATCTTCGCCGCGGCCTGGATCGTCACCGAATGGCTCCGCGCGACGATGTTCACGGGTTTTGCGTGGAACCCGCTCGGCGTCGCGTTGGTGCCGCTGGGTTCACTGCCCGATCTCGCGCGCTATATCGGCACCTACGGCCTGTCGGGCTTCGCAGTGCTCGGCGCCGGCATGCTCTGGCTGTTCGCGCATCGGCTGTGGAAACCGGCGCTGCTGATCGGCGTGCCGCTCGTGCTGCTGACCGTGCTGCCCAAGAGTCTGTCGCGCACGCCCGACACAGCGGGACCGCTCATCCGCGTGGTCCAGCCCAATATCGGCCAGCAGGACAAGCACAACGAGGCCTTTGACGCGGTCAACTACAACAAGCTCGCCAGCCTCACCGGCAAGCCGGGCGCCGAGCCACGACTGATTTTCTGGCCCGAGGCCGCGATCCCCGAGTTCCTCGAGGAAGACCCGTTCGCGCGCGCGCGCCTCGCCGGTCTGCTGGGCCGCGGCGACCTCCTCCTCACCGGCGGGCTCGCGCTGATCGGCGACAGGGACGGCAACGTCATCGGCGCGCGCAACAGCCTGTTCGCGCTGACCCCCGATGCGCGGCTGATCGCACGCTACGACAAGGCGCATCTCGTGCCCTATGGCGAATATCTCCCAATGCGCCCGATCCTCTCGGCGATCGGATTTTCGCGGCTGGTGCCTGGCGACATGGACTTCTGGCCGGGTCCCGGCCCGCAAAGCCACGCCCTCCCCGGCTTCGGCCGCGTGGGCGGACAGATCTGCTACGAGATCATCTTTTCTGGGAATGTGATCGACTCGAAGCACCGGCCGGACTTCATCTTCAATCCCTCCAACGACGCATGGTTCGGGCGCTGGGGCCCGCCCCAGCACCTGGCGCAGGCCCGGCTGCGCGCGATCGAGGAGGGTATCCCCGTCATCCGCTCGACCCCCACTGGAGTCTCGGCGGTGATCGATGCCGAGGGCCGCGTTCTCAAAAGCCTGCCGCACCAAAGGGCCGGCTTCATCGACGCGCGCCTGCCCGCACCGCACGCGCCCACGCTCTTCGCGCGTTTGGGCAATATCCTGCCTTTCATGCTGGCAATGATTCTTGTCGGGCTCGCCGTTGCCTTGCGCCGTCGCGCCCGCTAAAGGGGGCTCAGCACCACACATAAAGTTTTCCTTATATCTACGAAGGCGAGTGCAATGCGCAGCAACTATCTCTTCACGTCCGAATCGGTTTCCGAAGGCCATCCCGACAAGGTTGCCGATCAGATCTCGGACGCTGTCGTCGACCTCTTCATCGGCCGCGATCCCGAAGCGCGCGTCGCCTGCGAAACGCTCGTCACCACCAACCGCATCGTGCTCGCGGGCGAAGTCCGCTGCCGCGAAGACGTCACCCCGACCCAGGCCGAGATCGAGGCCGCCGCGCGCGAGACCGTCAAGCGCATCGGCTATGAGCAGCACGGCTTCCACTGGCAGTACGCCGATTTCGCGTGCCACCTGCACGGCCAGTCGGCGCATATCGCGATGGGCGTCGACGAGAGCGGCAACAAGGACGAGGGCGCGGGCGACCAGGGCATCATGTTCGGCTTCGCCTGCGACGAAACCCCCGACCTGATGCCCGCGACGCTCTATTACTCGCACCGCATCCTCGAGAAGATGGCCGCCGATCGCCACAACAAGGTCGTCGATTTCCTCGAGCCCGACGCCAAGAGCCAGGTCACGCTCGCCTATGAGAATGGCCGCCCGGTCCGCGCGACCGCGCTGGTGGTCTCGACCCAGCATGCCACGGGCACCGATCAGGCGCTTCTGCGCGACTATGCCAAGAGCGTGATGAACGACGTACTCCCGCAGGGCTGGATGCCCAATGACGACGCCGCGATCTTCGTCAACCCGACCGGCCTGTTCGAGATCGGCGGTCCCGATGGTGACGCGGGCATCACCGGCCGCAAGATCATCGTCGACACCTATGGCGGCGCTGCACCGCATGGCGGCGGCGCGTTCTCGGGCAAGGACCCCACCAAGGTCGATCGCTCGGCCGCCTATGTCTCGCGCTATCTCGCCAAGAACATCGTTGCCGCGGGCCTCGCGAAAAAGTGCACGATCCAGCTCAGCTACGCGATCGGCATCGCCGAGCCGCTGTCGCTCTATGTCGACACGCACGGCACCGGTTCGGTCGACGAGGCGAAGCTCGAGGCGATCCTGCCCCAGCTCGTGCGCCTGACCCCGAAGGGCATCCGCACGCATCTCGGTCTCAACAAGGCGATATACCGCCCGACCGCCGCCTATGGCCATTTCGGCCGCAAGGCGGAGGGCGATTTCTTCACCTGGGAAAAGACCGACCTCGTCGACGCGCTCAAGCAGGCGATCTGATCGCTGTGCTCAGCCCCTCCCTATCAGGGAGGGGTTGGGGTGGGTGGCGAGCGCAGCG